>JAEURO010000045.1:0-14859 GCA_016788345.1 Chthonomonadaceae bacterium | reverse complement strand
CCTTCTTCGGCCCTATGATGGACTTGCTTGATAAGCTCTTTACGGCGCTCCTCCGTCATTGGGGGAAGATTTAGTCTGACGTTGACCCCGTCGTTAGTCGGGGTTAAGCCAAGGTCACTCTTTAAGATTGCTTTTTCAATCGCTCCAACCATGTTCTTGTCAAACGGAGTGATCTGCAGCTGTCGTGAGTCTGGCACGCTAATGTTAGCGACTTGGTTCAAGGGTGTTTCAGAGCCATAATAGTCGACTTTTACTGCTTCTAGGATCACCGGGTTTGCTCTGCCAGTCCGGATTCGCTGAAAGTCGTGCGATGTTGCCTCCACCGCTTGTTTCATCCGTCTTTCTGCGTCCTGCATCGTCTCTTGTGCCGTCATATTTTTATTCTCCTTCAACGAGAGTTCCAATGGGCTCGCCTCGCACAGCCCTGACCATACTCCCTGAATCATTTAAGTCTAACACGATAAGTGGGACGTTATGCTCCCGGCAGAGTGTAAAAGCCGTGGGATCCATCACCATAAGCCGTTTGTCGATCGCCTCACCATATCCTAGGCTCCGATATTTGATGGCGTCGCCGTGCTTGTGCGGGTCTTTGTCATAGATCCCATCGACCTTAGTCGCCTTGATGAGGCAGCCGGCCCCTATCTCAAGTGCACGAAGTGCAGCAGCCGTGTCTGTGCTAAAGTATGGGTTGCCGGTTCCAGCAGCAAGGATCACAATTCGGCCCTTTTCCAGGTGTCTCTCAGCTCTTCTTTTGATAAACGGCTCACAAACTTCGCTCACATTAATTGCGCTGAGTAGCCGCGCGGCTTTTCCAGCCTTTTCTATAGCCGACTGCAGTGCCAATCCATTCATGATCGTGCCCAGCATCCCCACTTGGTCAGCCGTTGTCCGATCGATTCCTCCAGTCTCGCTAAAGACTTCGCCCCGGAAGAAGTTGCCGCCTCCACAAACGACCGCGACTTGGCACCCGAGATCAGTCACCCCTATGATCTCTTGTGCTACATAATTAAGAATTCCACCGTCGAGACCAAAGCCCGCTTTGCCAGCGAGTGCCTCGCCACTGATCTTGAGCAACACGCGCTTGTAGGTCATGGAGCCCTTCTATTCTGACACGAATGGCCCTTCGAAGGACGGTGGACAGGGACGGCGAATGCTGGGCACACCGGCGCGCCCAAAAAGTTGCACAATAGTGCGAGTAAATGCTCACTGTCGAAAGGCTCAACCAGACTTATGGCCCCAAGCAAGTTCTTTTTGATGTAGACATGGCTGCGGGAGAAGGTGAGATCTTGGTCGTGATGGGTGGCAGCGGAGGTGGAAAAACCACGCTTCTCAAGTGCATTTCGGGGTTGGTGCCCATCAAGTCTGGAGATGTTTTGGCAGAAGGTGTCAGTGTCCGTACGTCGCCAGTCGAAGCAAGAGCGAAGATGGGAATGGTGTTCCAGTATGCAGCCCTTTTCGACTATCTCAACGTTCACGACAACATTCTTTTTGGGTTACGAAGGCGAAGGAAGTTGTCCGCAAAGGAGGGAGACAGGATTGTGTCAGAGCAACTCGAGTCAGTCGGACTTGAGGGGACAGGAAACCTCATGCCCAGCGAGCTCAGTGGCGGTATGAAGAAGCGGGTCGGGTTGGCGCGTGCCTTGGCTATGGAGCCCAAGATTCTTCTTTATGACGAGCCGACAAGTGGACTAGACCCTGTGACCGCTTTCGCTATCGACGGGCTGATCAAGGAAACAAGAGACCGGACAAAGGCCACCAGCTTTGTGGTGAGCCATGATGTCAACAGTGCACTTAGGTTGGCAGATCGGATCGCCTTTTTACACAAGGGAAAAGTTGTCTTCTTCGGAAGCCCTCAAGAATTCCGGACTTCAAAGGTCGAGCCAATTCTTGAATTGGTTCAAAAGGCATCGGCTGTGGCACTTTGAGCCTAAGCTTATTGAACTTTGGCGGAATTTGCTCGTCTGCTATTCTTGAGGAAAGGCCAAGGCCAGTTTCCAAGGAAAAAAATGAAAAAGAACATCGTGATGATCGTCGCAGCTTTGATGCTGGGATCTTTCGCAGTGGCTCAGTCGGCAGGGCCCAAGGGTGGGGCTAAAGGTACTGGCCAAGGGCAGGGCCAGCGAAGAGGCGGGCCAGATGGCGGCCCGGGACGAGGCATGGGCATGGAAAAAGAGATTTTTGCCAAGCTCAACCTGACCGCAGCACAAAAGCAGCAACTCGAAAATCTTGGTAAAGCCCAGCGCGAAAAAATGAAGTCAATTCGCGAGAAAGCCCAAGCTAGTGGCCAAAAGCCTAATCGAGACCAAATGCGGGCCCAGTTTCAGAAAATGCAAGAAGAGCACAAAGCAGCCATCAAGCGGATTCTGACAACACAGCAGTATCAGAAGTTCGAGCAGCTGATCGCCCAGGCTCGTAAGGACTGGCAGAAGAACCATCCAAACGGTCCGGGCCGCCCAGGTGCACCAGGCGCCGGCAAAGGTAAGTAAGTCTGTAACTTGGGTCCGAGAGTGAATGCTTTCGGGCCCAAGTTGCGTGTGGTAAACATCGCCAGGGCCTGTGAGGCACATCGTTCATGACATAAAGGTAGCCAAATCGTTCTATGTCGGATTATTAGGGTTTTTCTTGGTTGAACAATGGGGGCCCGCTCTCGCGATACTCTCGCATGGGGCCGAGACTCTGTGGCTAAGCGGGTTCAGAACATCGGTAGCCAAGGTATGCCAGACGGTCGGGTTCCGGAGCCAGGAGGTTGGAACCGGCTTGTGGTTATCGTCGAAGTCTGCGAAGATTTTGCAAGAATGTTGAGTTCACTCGGAGTCAGACTCCGCAGCGAGCCGGTGTCGGGGGCCTGGAGGGACGCAGGTGTCGGTCGAAGACCCGGATGGTAACCGAGTCTAACTCTAACGGCCACTCTAAAAACCGATCGAGGTCACACTGTATTTTCTATTCTCTTTCTGCGGAATTTTTGACGTCGGAACACTGGAACAAAGTACATCGCGACTCCAGAGACTCCCAGGACGAACAAGATGATCGCGACAACAGGGGCCACGGTCACCCGCAAGATGGGATGAAAAAAGCTGAGGTCGTGAATGTCTTCGAAAAACTGGTCATTCCGTTTACCAACACTCAACACCTTGCCAGACGCAGCATCGACTTGGACCTCATGATAGTTTTCTTTGCTTAGAATCTTGTAGATCCTGTCCGACGCATGGTACTCGAAGCGATCAATGTGGGCTTGCTGGGTCAATCCGACAAGACCAAGTGATGTGGCCGCAAGACCTGCCTGTTCTGGGTGTACCGCGTCGGCCAATGATGCCAGCGCACCGCCTTCTTGGGTTGGTGGTCGGACGCCGCTTATCTTGCTCTTTAGAGCAAGTAAAAAGCCGGTCAGTGCAATCAAAATGAGGAACAGCGACCCGACGAGCCCTGCCACCTTGTGAGTCGCGCGTAAGAGACGATACATCGGTAGACCTATTATGTGCTATGCCTTTGGGAAGGCGGAAAAGGATCAATTGTATTGACACGGTTCCCGGCCTAGGATGGACACAATTCTTTATCAAAGAACCATGCCGAAATCCGATCAAGCTTGTCTCAGATTGGTAGGGGAAGGTAAAAACCCCACTCTGGGCTTTCGTCTGGATCTCCAGGACAAATTCTCTCCCCGGACTTGATCGCACCGAGCCTTTCGTAAAGTCCATGTGCGTGTGTCAGCTTTTTGTCGCTCCAGATTTCAATTGTCGAGCAACCTAGCTCTGTGGCTTTCGCGCAAGTCGTTCGAAGGAGTTTTTCGCCCAACCTGTGGCCCCTCACTTCTGGCCTAATGTAGAGCCGGTGTAGCTCGCAGTCTGTGGCTGAAACCCTCGGAGTGCCTTCGACGACTACTGTCTGCCCAAGTTCCCCTGGAACCCGGCGATGTAGACTCAATGCCGTGCAACCAACGACTTCGTTCTCTGATTCGACAACCCAAAACCACTCGTAAGAGTTGGGTACATCGTAGAGGTCTTTGCAGTATCCGTCAGCGTCCCAAGAAAACCCATAGTCAGCATAAGTGGCTTGGACAGATTGGACGACACCAGGCCCGTCACCATCTCGGTATTCTCGGATAAGCACTCCTCAAACTACCCGAGTCCTTGCGACGCGCTAGGGAGCCATGGTACATTCGTTCCTGCCGCAGGCATTGTGGACCGTTAGCTCAGTTGGCAGAGCAGCTGACTCTTAATCAGCGGGTCGAAGGTTCGAGCCCTTCACGGTCCACCAAAATGATTCGCTGATTGTCTGCTCCGGGCCACTTTAGGACTCCACTTGTGTAGGTGAGGGCAAATTTAACCCACTTTGTACTTTGGCAAGTCCTTGTCATCTCTGGCGGTCTGCGCTGCAGCCTCGCATCGGTCGCAAAACTGTTCGGCCGTCAACTCCCCGTTGAGCATGGACGTCATGGCACCTTCGATTTCTTTTTGCATGGCCGGGTACCAAGACCGGTATTGGACCGCCCAGACAGTTTTTGCAGCCTTGAGGCCAGCAGCGGGTGCCACGAGTGTTTCTGGCAGCTTGACTTGGTCTGAGCCCAAGATCGACATGAGCGAACCCTTTTGTTCGACAAACTTCTTAGCCTTGTCCAGTGACGTCATAAACTTGAAATAGCCTACGGCTGCGTTCGGATTTTTGGACTTAATTGGCACCATCCATGGCTCGACCCCAATGAGCATCGACGTAGGGTCTCCTTGCCCGCCTGTTATGATGGGACAATTGAACCAGCGTACGGTGACGCCAGGCGGCATAGACTTTTTCATTTCAGACTCCAGCCAAGAGCCACAGGGGACCATGGCCGCTTTTCCTTGCAGAAACTGGGTTTGTGATTCTGTGTGGCTCATCGCAACTGAGCCTTGCATGAAGTAGCCCTTGTCGCGCATCGTGCAAATCATTTGCGCTGCTTTGAGCATGGCCTCAGATTTCCAAGATCCCGGATCAAGGTTTTGTGCGGCGACAACCGTCTTGATTCCGCCGCTGGAAGCAGCCCAGGGGAGCAACAAGTTCTCAATCATGTAGTAGGGGTATTGCCCTTGGAAGGCCATTGGCGCGATGCCCTTGGCTTTGATCTTTTCGCAGAGAGTCATGAGCTCATCTGTGTCTTTGGGAGGCACCCAACCGTTTTTCGCCCAGAGGCCTGGGTCATACCACCATCCGTAGGTCATCACGTAAAGGGGCAGCATATAGGTGTGACCGTCCTTCTGGCAAAGCTTTAGGATGTTCGGGTCGAACGTGTCGCGCCACTTGGTCTTGCCGTCCGTTGCCACCGAGTCGAGCGCGTTGTCTAGAGCCATCAGCTGTCCGTCCTGGACTAAGCCCCAGTGATCCATTCCCCAACCGGGAAACATGAAGTCTGGATGGTCTCCACTGGTCATCCTTGGCCGCACTTTGTCCCAGATCCTGGGGTCGCCATCAACCGTGGCCGTCAGTCCAGGGTTCTTGGCGGCATATTCCTCCGCCAAAGTCCGAAAGAAATCGACTCCATATCCGCCTTCAAAAGCCACGATCTCCAGCTTGCCCTCGACTTTGCCTTCGCCTGTTGGGGCTTGGATGACAGAATCGTCGGACTCAGGGCCAGGTCCAGATTGGCCGTTTCCACCTGGCGGGTTGCATCCTGCCAATACGAGTAGTAGCAAAGCGACGAGCGAAAGTCCAAGTGTCCGCACGATTGAAAAGTTACCTGATGTTCTTCGGTCGCTTCTTGCAGAGAGTCAAAGCTGGTTGAAAAGATATTGGAGGACTCGGGTCACTTTCGCAAGCTTTTCGAACTTTGAATCTGCTCAACACGTCACCAGTGCATGTTTTCTCTCGTGCTCACTGCAGCCATTATGCTTAGTGACGAACCATCGAAGGACTTAGATTTTTGGATCGGATCGTGGACGATGGACTCCAAGCAGCCAGGCAACAAGTCCACTAAGGGTGAATGGCAGCCCAGGGCCTGCACAAACTCTGTTTCGAAGCATCTGGATGGAAAAGTCGTGCAAGAGAAATTCAAAACAAAGGGGTTTGAAGGGCAAAGCTGGTCGGTGTACGATTCAAAGGCAAAACTGTGGAAACAAACATGGGTCGATGACACTGGAGCTTATCTCTTGTTTGAGGGCGGAATGAACGGCAGTGAGTTCGTGCTGTATCAAGTCAACAGTCAAAGAGGAAAGGACCGCATGCGTTTCGCAAACATCACCAGAGCCGGGTTCGACTGGTTTTGGGAACACTCGGACAATGGAGACGACTGGCAGCTCAATTGGCACCTCCGTTACCACCGAAAGATCGGTTGACCGATCTGACTTGATGCCAAGAGCGGCCCAAACTTGGGGCCGCTCTTGCACTGTTTCGAGATCACTTCAATCCGATCGCAGGCCCGTGCCTTGTCGGGGAGGACCGTTCAGCTTTTTGGAGGTTCATGCAGTCCGAACACTGCGCCACAGCAGTCTGAAGCAATGGCGATTCGCCCAAATTGGCCGATGTCCATTGGGGGATGCAAGACTTTGCCTCCATTGTCTGTAACTTTTCCGCAAGATTGCTCGAGGTTATCCGAATGCAGATAAATGGTCCAATTGGGGTGGCCATCGGTGAAATTCATGCACCCAGCCACCGGTTCTTCTCCCACAGTGAACATCGAATAGGTTCCAGTTGGCTCGCCCATCTCCATATTCATTGACCCCCAGCCAAACAACGAGCTATAGAACGAAACTGCGCCCTCGCGGTTCGGGCCCATATGTTCGACCCAGTTCACCGAACCGCCCGAAATGTCGTTTTGGTCTCCCGCGGGTTGGTGGACATTGAAATGCGCACCGCAGCAATCATTGAATCCGGCAACTGTCCCAATGTCAGGGATGTCCATTGGTCCATAGACGACGCTTCCACCCAATTCTTGGGCTTTTGCGAGGGTGGCTGCGCAATCAGGCGTGTGGAAGTAGAGGCCCCAGTGCGGGGGAACGCCCTCCATCTGTGGCGAACTCAAGTCCATTATTCCTGCGAATGCCGAGCTCCCGTTCTGGAGCATCGTGTATTCGATACCCTCTCCCATTGGCATGGTCTCGGTCGTCCAACCGAAGACATTCGTGTAAAAGGCTTTTGCAGAAGCGACGTCCGGACTAAAGACTTCGTACCAGTTGACTATTTGATTAGGCATGTCAGTTAGAAGCTACAGCATTTAGAAAAGATGTGTGCCAAAATTGGGCACAGTCCCAGAAATTTCGGCAGTACAGACTACGTAAACACAACACATGGACGTTCCGTTCTATCTCATCGATGCATTTGCACACGATCCGTTCACGGGCAATCCTGCTGGCGTATGCTTGTGTTCGGTCGAACCAGGTACTGACTGGATGCAGAAAGTCGCTTGGGAAATCAATCAAGCTGAAACCGCGTTTGTGTGGCCGGTCAGGTCAAAAACCTATGGGCTCCGTTGGTTCACTCCTACCGTAGAAGTTGACTTGTGCGGGCATGCGACATTGGCCTCATACCACGCACTGGGCGAGGAAGGCAACGTCACCTTTGAAACAAAGAGCGGAAACTTGACATGCTGGCGGACAGAAAGCAAGGTTACTTTGGATTTTCCGGTGAAAATTGTTGAGCCGCAAGACACGCCAAGGGCCGCCCAGGATATGTTTTTGGGAGCAGACATTTGGTTCGGCAAGAATGACTTGGACTGGTTCGTCGAGTTCAAGAACGAGGACTCGGTCTTGTCGTTTCAGCCTGACCACACAGTGATCGCGAGCCTTGGCTGTCGTGGCATGGTCATCACTGCACCCGCAAATACGATCCGCGCTGACTTCATCTCCAGGTTTTTTGCACCCGGTAGCGGCGTGCCTGAAGACTTTGTCACGGGCTCGGCACATTGCGCCCTTGCCCCATTTTGGAGCGAGAGGTTGGGTAAGACCGACTTAGTTGGATACCAAGCTTCGCAACGGGGGGGCTTTGTTGAGGTTGGGGTTAGGGGCGGGAGGGTATGGCTGTCGGGTTCGGCTCGTACAGTTGTTTCTGGGACACTCTCTGCCTAGCCGATGACGGCTCGCACTTCCTCATGGCCCATCTTGTTGACCCTCCAGATGAAGGCGTCGAGCACGTAATGGGTCACTTGTGGCATCGTGAGAAGCGGAATCAGGAAGACAAGTGCCGTAGCTTGAAGCTGGACATGAAATCCACCGAAGAGCTGCGGATGCTCCCTCCAGACGAACCAATCCCACACACCCTCTTCGAAAAAGGCCAGCGCAAAGAGCGAGAAGACATAAATGGGCAAGTATTTAACTTGGAAGAATGACAAGAACTTTGGATATTGCGTCCGTCGGGCGGCTCGCTTGCGATGCTGATAGATCCACACGAGGGCCATATAAGGCACGCCATGAGAGACAATGTTAATGAGGGTGAAGGTCAGGTCACCATTGAAAAGTATGATCCCCGTCCCCCAAGATGCGGCGGTGCCAAGCAGCAGCCCGACCTTTCCCACATTCAGCTTGCCAGTTTTGGCCCATTTCGCAGTTTCCTTCGCCAAAAACGCGCCCAAGACGAGAACATACAGGCCTCGCAGGACTTGCTCCGGCCAATGATAGGGAATACGAAGGACTTCAAAGCCACTGAACCATTGAAAGTTGCGTGGATAGGTGTGCCAATAAACAAGTGGATAGAGGGTGGCCAGATAGATCGCCAGTTGGTCGATCCGATAATCTAAGTTTCCAACAGGCTCGCCACGCCGGTAGAGCATAAGGAACCCGTACTGTTGGCGCACAAAATGGTAGATCGCAAAGTAGGCTACAACTGACCAGAATGCGACAGGGCCAAGACATCCGTAGATAGCGACACCGATCAGCCAGGATAAGAGTGGCGCCAAAATATAAAGTGTCCTTCGTTTGGCGAATTCTTCCTTATCGAAATAGGTGCGGTACAGAGAGCTGTAGACGTGGGCGACGTCGATAAACAACACTAAAAGCACCCATAGCCAAGGCGGAGTGTCTTTGACGGCCGCAATCTTGTGCCCAAAAATTAGCACGACTCCGGTGACCAACGCCGGGGGCCCCAATATGGCGGCCAGATCAAATTTCGGCGTGTAAATCCAAGGAGTCGAAACCCTCATCTAATCGAGAGGCATGAAAAGGTCAGTGATCAACGCTGAGGGTGCAACGTCTGCAGGGTCGTTCACGTAAACTTCGAACGCTGGGCTCGATTCGCTAATGGTCCGTCGAAGTGAGTTTTCGATATAAGCGGTAAATTCAGTCCAAACAGGTTCGAGTGACTCATATGGGCCGGTGTGTCGCGTCATCGCATAGTCGCCGGCACGGATTTGGTCGATCTCGATTGGCAATCCACCCGTGTCGCCCAGTTGGAAACCTATCGCCACTTCAGCACAGGCAGCCGAGCGTAGCTCCTTGGCAGGAGTGATGTCGGGATTGTCGTAATAGATACCAATACTCCTACTGGCTTGGACTCCAGTGTTCTCGATCCATCCCCATAACTTACCGAAAATCGGACCAAGCTGATCATATGGCCCAACATGGCAGATCTTTATGACTTGAGTCGGTGGGAGCTGGACTACGGTGACTTTCACGGTTCCATCATATCCCATGCCAGATTTGGTGTGAAGTAATGAGGGACGAAACGCGCGAGGTCTTGCGTGATGGGGCCGTCCGACTCGCGGACGCCGATCCCCCGGGCTGAACCGTCGATAACCCAAGAACCGATAACTGCATGGTTTCCCTCGAACACCGGGAGCGCCCGATAGGCTTGAAAGACAGTTGGACAGTCTCCGTAGTCTCCATCTGAACAGGTTTCTCCTAGCCTGTTTACGATCCGGACATTTGCGCCCTCCCGCCCCAAGATTGGCTTTTCAACAAAGGCTTCCAAGTCGCGGGGCCCGTCAAGGTACGCCGGAAGAAGATTTTCGTGGCCTGGGAACAAGCTCCAAAGGACAGCGAGGATCCCCTTGTTCGAGAGCACCATCTTCCATATTGGCTCGATCCAATCCATCGTCGAGAAAGATTTAAGGGCATAGTCACCGAATTCTTCGCTAAGTAGCCATTCCCATGGATATAACTTGAAGAGGGTGTCCATGGGTCGTGCCTCATCATCGACAAATCTGAAATCGAGGTCATGCCAGCCGATGTCCCGCATGTCCAACAAGTGGACTTTGAGGCCCGCCTCCGTGGCGGTGTCCATCAAAATTGCGGTCGTCATGAGGTCTTCAGGTTCTTCCATACAACCGAAGTGCACGAGTCCGCTTGAAAAATAGCCCTCAGACTTCAGTTCGCCCCACTTTTCGACAAGCCCTTCCCAAATGGAATTGAATTGGTCTGCCTGTGGACTCACGTCTTGCAGCCAATGCCATTGGACGACTGCCGCCTCAAGCAGCGAAGTCGGAGTGTCGGCATTGTATTCCAGCATCGACGGCGGAGACTGGCCGTCAAAAACCAGGTCGAACCGGCCATAGATCGCAGGCGGGTTTCGCTCCCATGATTGTTCGATGGGCTTCCAAAGGTTTTCAGGAATTGAAAGGAGGCCATATCGGCGGTTCGTCACGACCCACTCGACAGCCTCAAGGCAAAGGTTGTGAAGCGTGTTGGTCGCAGATTCTAACTCGCTTATCTCGTCGGCTTCGAACACGTATGCGGCAGATTCGTACCAATAGGGCTTGTCATCAAATGTGTGATACAACAAGCCTAACTGTTCGACTTTCTGAAGATAATCGGGCCTCGGGTCCCGGAGTTCACGGCGCATCAGCTGCCAATTGAAGACGAGCCTGAAGAGCTGCCGAAACCGCCGGTGCGAACCCAGTGGGCACCTGGATAGGCGCCTGTTCTCGTAGACCGGCACGCAGAGTCAGGCAAGGGTTTTCCAGTAGCGTCAACGCACTTTTGAGTGCTGCATCCGGGCCCAACCATTCCCCCAGCCAGTGCAATGACCAGTGTTGCTGGCACTTTTGTGGACTTCTTCATTGGCCAGCGTTCATAGTACCCTTAGCAAGTGCGGTTTCAAGCTGGATCTAGAACAGTTTGTGTGGACAATCGCCGAACCAAAGTTGTCCGAAAGACTCTACTGCCCGGGAATATCGAACGCAATATCGAACTGCCCAATCTTCCCACCTGCTGGGTTATCTTTGATGGTTAAGAGCAAGTGGTCTCCCGCAAACGAATTGTCAGCTTGTCGGGTTCGATAAATTCCGTCGTTGGAGTTTCTTGTGCCACGGTTCCCCCTAGAGTTATAGGGCGGCTGCGCCATGACTACATCGTTCAGAGCGTCGTTTATGAAGAACTGGCTCGTAAAGTCGTACGTTTGTCCATTGATTTGGTGCCTGACCTTAAAGTGATAGTGGATCGTTCGACCCGGATACCAGCCGGGCCAGATGGTCTTAAAGTCGGCATAGCCAGTCTTGTCGGTAATTTGGTAGCCTCGGAGCCAGTTTTGGCCAAGAGTGTTTTCGCCGCCACCGCCGTTCGGCTCGTCCGAATAAACGCCTATTGCATCACAATGCCAGAGGTCGACCTTTGCTCCTTTGAGTGGCCTACCAACATTGCCATCCAGTTAACAAACCCGCACTCGGAGATTCAACTTCAAGCCATTAATGACCGAAGCCCTAGTAGTTACAGATAGTAGGTCCGACCGGTTCAATCCTTCGTCTACAAAAAACGGCCCCTGTGTCAGAGCGGGATTGACGACCATTGGCTGCCTTTGGATCTCCTTTGGATCTTGAGATTCTAGGATGACTCTAGGTGCAGTCGCCGCGCTGCTTGCTCCGAGGAGGCTCAGACCTCCAATCCCAAACTTTGCAAGGGCTTCTCGGCGAGATAGTATGTGGCCAATAGTTTTGTCGTCGTGATCCATGGACGTTTCGCAGTTCTAATTTACCAAGAATTTTTAATGTAGGATAGTTTCCAGGCACGTCGTGATGGAAACTATGTAAAATCTTGGCAACATGCGAGCGAAACTCCCTTTTATGGCCGTCACTGTGTTCCTAGCTCTTGTTCCGGTCTTAGCGCCCGCGCAATCGGTTGAAACAAAAATCAGAGACATTTACGCAAAGATCGAGAAGTGCATGGGCAGACAAGATTGCGAGTCAGTGATCAAAATGCTTGCACCGGACTACAGGTATGTCGATCCGGACGGCAAATCACACGACAGGGAAGAGGCAGCAAACCAGATGCGGTCAATGATGAAGTCTGTCCGCAATGCCAAGGGTTCTTTCGATATCAAGGAAATCTATGTCAACGGCCCAGAAGCCACTGTCTGGGTCACAATGCGTGGCACGATGGAAGTGAAGAACGGAGGCAAATGGTCAAAAATGGACTTTAGCATAAGATTCATTGAGACATTAAGCAACGTTACAGGTAAGTGGTTGTTCACAGAGTCTTACGAGCTTCGCTAATAAGAGTGGGCACACATTTGAACCACGCTTGGAAATGCTAGGTGTCATGCCTGGTTTGCGGGTCATGATGGCTATAATATGTGAGTGACCGCCTCCCTTATCGTCCTGTTGCTGAACCAAGAAGTGGTGCCGGATTCGGCCAACTTTCGGAAATGGTTGGAGTTCATCCAGCCCAACGGGAATGAGCAAGCGTACAAAGAAATCCCTTGGCGCAACGAGTTTTGGCCTACCGTCCAGGAAGCGAAAGAACTGGGTCGCCCAATCCTCTTTTGGACAATGAACGGGCATCCTCTGGGCTGTACGTGAAACAACGGCGTCCGAGGACGCCAGTTGGTCTGGTCAGACCCCGAAATCAAATCGTTGAGCAAAGAGTTTGTTCCGGTTGCGGATGAGGTGTACTACCTCTATCCTGAGAACCCTCAACATTTAGAAAGAGCCGGTTCACGCCCCGACCATCAGTTCTTTCGTAAGTACGGTGAGTCCATGCCGAAAGGAGACTGGAACGCCGGTACCAAGCAGGGAATCTATATGATGGGGCCAGACGCAGAGTACTTGGAAGGCAGGTTCGCCGCGTCTGGCGAGCCAGCAGACATCAAGGCGCGATTGAAGAGGGCCTTGGAGAGGTGGAAAGTGCTCAAAAAGGAAAAGGGGTATGCGGCTAAGGCAATTCCCACGAAGAGTTGGTCGCCGCCACCAGGCCTTGAGGGGGAACTGGTGCTTAGGGTCAAGTTGCGTGACCTTCCTAGGGGAGAAGGTGACAAAAGTGGCGCAAGACGTCAGGATCTCCCAGATTCTGGGAATTGGCGAGACTTTGCGAAGTGGGCCTGGAACGAGAACTGGATTGCCTTGCCAGTCCAGAAGTCGTTCGTGCCGACCGGCTCCGAGTGGGAACTCATCGATCCTGAACTGTCTTCGAGGATCGCAAGGGAAGTCATTGTGGACAACGTCCGGGGACAGGCGCCTGAATGGCAGCGTCAAGAAGTGAAACTGGCCGAACTCAGGATGCACTACATGGACAAGAACTTGATCGAGTACAAGGGACGGTTTGAAATGGAAGGCAGCGGTCGAAGTTTCAAAGGTGACGTGTACGGGCAGGGAACCTGGGATGGCAGGTCTTTCGTGACTCTTGACTTGGTCGTCTTGGGAATCCGAGCTGGAAAATCAAGGTTCAACCAACGCGAAAACGACCTCGGTCCGGCTCCGATGGGAGTGACCCTTTCGACAAGAATCCGTTAAGAAGTGTAAGTCCCAAAGGGATCACGACTCATTCCGTTGAAATTGTCACTCAAAAGTCCCCGCCATCACCACCGGAATCAAAGCCGCCCCCGCCCCAGTCTCCTCCACCAGATCCAGAATCAAACCCCCCGCCCCAATCTCCGCCACCGGATCCCGTGTCGAAGTCACTTAAGCCAGTATTGCTTGGCATAGACGCCAAGCCGCTGTGGCTCGACGTCGACGAAAGAGGATCGGCGTCCCACCACGAGTTGGAGTGATGGATGTAGGTGTGGTGGGGAGTCATCATGTTCACCAATGACGACAGGGCAAGAGCGTCCCAAATGAACGAACTGCTACCGTAGTGTGTGGCTGGGTCGTACCCTTGGGTCCCATACCAGGGGACAAAGCGGCCGTCGACCGATTTGCCGCGGATGGAGGGGGTCCTGCCGCTACGGACTTCGGCAAGGTCTTCTGGGCAGACTAACACGGTCTGGCGTTGCCCCTCGACGTTGACCGTAACTGGAGTTAAATCGCCCTTTCCTGGCCTGGAACAGAAGAAGCACGTGTTTTGAACTGGTTGATAAATACGCGGATCATCGACATCTTCATAGCCGACCGGAGCAATTGCAAACGCCGCGTTCGTCCCGCCTGTCACGTCCTTGATCGTGACTCGGCCAGGTTCGCTCGCTTGGACGGCTCGTTCGAAGGACAGGCAAGCCATGTCGTAGTCCTGTGCTCTCGTTGCGCCGGTCATGAGCCGGTTCCCTGTCTCAAAGTGACTGTTGGCGTCGCTCCGGCTTCTACTTAGGCGGTCCAGGGCGGTCGAATCGGCGATCAGGTCTGAATAGGAGTCCAAGAAAGCGATGCTGTTCACGGCGCGGTCTTTGTATCCCTCTGCTTTTTGCCTTGCAGACTGGATGCGACGATTTTTATTCACAACCAAGAACCCCGCAATACCTGCAAAGCCGATCGCTGGGCAAAGTAACCAACCTATGTTGAAGCCGCCATCTGACTTCTTCGGCTGGGGCAACGACTTGGGCACCTGGGTCGAAGTTTTGGTTGTCTTCAGTTGGGTAGCCGTCGCCTGAACCAGGTTAGTGAATGCTGGCGTCATGTTATCCGGACTTCCGGCAAGGCTGGCCTCGTTGTTGAGCTTGGCCATGACATTCTCGGGAACTTGGTTTGAGTAGCCCGTAATTCCGTGATTTGTGCCAACGACCACTAAACCGCTCTTGAGCCCAATCTTGGTCTCAAACAAGAATTTC
>JAEURO010000044.1 GCA_016788345.1 Chthonomonadaceae bacterium | reverse complement strand
TGAGTTGGCGGCTGCCATCAGGCAGGGCCCATATCGGCATAGTGTCTGACTACCCCACCGGCTCGCCAACACCTTTTGTGATCCACAACATTTGGAAAGTCGCTGAAGAGGACGTGCTTCACAAATGGAAAGTCTTCGGACACTATAGGCTAAAGCTAGTGCCTGCAAAAAGATAGGGCGAATCCCTGACGAAAGTTAGGGCTGAGTTGAACACAAGTTGCCCCAACATGATTTCCATGCGGATCAAACTTGCATTACTCACGAGTCTCTTCGCCCTTGGGCTTGCTCACGCGGATGTCATTGGCATCGAGTTCACTGGACGAGTCGTGAACATCGACTCTACAACTGGAAACTTCACAGTGGTCGGCAACTCGGGGCTGACCCGTGCCAACTGCCTAGTCGATTTCTTTGGAACTCTCTACACAGTCGACAGCGGACAATTGTTCCGCATTAACCGTAGCACCGGCGCGTCGACATTTGTCGCTAACATCTCCGCGGGCTCTGGGGACGTGCGCGGGCTTGCGTCTGACGGAGGAGGAAGGGTCTATATGATCACAAACGAAACTCCAAACGACAAACTCTGGAGTCTCAATTTGACCACAGGCGTCGGTACGTTGATTGGCGACACAGGTATGAGCCTCTTGCAATCTCTTGACTGCGACAACATAGGGCAGTTATGGTCGTACGACAACCTAAGCCAGGGGCTTGTCCGGCTCAACAGGATGACTGGAGCAGCATTCGATGTGAACACAGCTTCTGGCTCAAGCGCCGACATCCAATCCCTCTGCTTTTTGGGAAACAACCAACTTGTTGGGGGGCGCAACCAGCTCTTCCTGATCAATCAGACGACCGGCGCGTCCTCGATTATCGGAGGGAATCTAGCCGACGTTCGGGGCATGGACGCCCAGACTGCGTTTCCCTATCCAGCTATTCCCAACAGCTTTACAACCAGGCTAGGCCAGCATACAGGAGGCAACGTTCAGAGCTTGGTCGAAGAGGACGACAACAAAGTCGAAACTTGTCGGTTTATCGTCCCCAATCAGTCGGCTCCGCCGGTCCAACTCGAGTTCGAGAGCTTCTCGCCCTTTTTGCAACTGGACTCTTATGTGTTCGGCATGAAACATCAAGCCCTGAACGCTGGTTCGTACCAATGCGAGTTTCTAGCGTTTGACAACGTGGCGAACCGGTTTCTGCTAGAAGCCACGCGGACCTTCGGAACAACATTGGTCCATCAGGGGTTCGCTGGATCCGGAAACCTCGATCGCTACGTGGCTCCAAACGGGTCGATCCGTGTCAGGGTCCATATCAAGCCAATAGGTCCAACTCCTGTACAAACCTGGTGCCACGGAGTTGACCAAGTCTATTGGACACTCTTACCCCACATTAATTGACTTTCTAGTCCGCTCGAGTGTGACGGCGGATCCCCCGGGTGGCGAAAGCCCCCGGGGCCGATTGTGCCTTGATCATTGGCCCCTGATCACGCAGTCAATGACAAAGTCTTTGATATGGCCTTTCTGTCGCAGGCCGTCGCAGCAGGTGTTGATGGCGGCCTTTGTGTCTGGCGGCCCTCCAGGGACGGACCGGACGACACCACGGACGTAGGCCGTGCCGTGCATGACTCTGATGTCAGCCATCCCTACATCGATCATTTTTCTTCCCAGTTCACTCCGAAGGTATTTCGAAGCTCGAACGTCAGCGGGGTCTGCCATACCGTGAGTCTACCTATGCTTGCAAAGCAAGGAATCCGAATTTACACGCTTGAAGCTGGTTTTCCTTCAATTTCGCATGTATACTAGTTACAGTCTCATGACACGTTTCCTGCAGTCTTTTGCATTACTTGGCTTGGCCTCGCTTTCTCTTGCGGACGGGGCTCGGGCACCCTTCCGAGAAGTGAAAGGAGTCCACGAATTCACAGGCAAGATGATTGTCCGACCTCTCCAGCCCGACGTGCTGGCCAAGAGGGGATATTCGGCTTCTAGGATCGCCACATTGCACGACCGGGCCATGGGCCGGGTCGCGGCAAACCGGCTCCGCTACTACCCAGAGGTCGATGAGATTGTAGTCAGGCTACCGAGAGGCATGAACGAGTCGACATTTTCGGAAGCCTTGATGGCGACCGGCGACTATGAATACGCAGTGCCGAACTGGCGGTGCTTCCCGGTCGGGCCCGTCACTCCAAACGATCCTTTACTTGGAAACCAATGGCACCACCGTGTCATGGAGTCCGAAGCCGCTTGGGGTATTGGCCGTGGCACTAACAACGTCACTATCGCTGTCGTCGACACGGGGGTCTATACCAACCACGCTGACCTTCGCCGAGGCATTGTCCCCGGCTATAACTCGGTCACCCGTCTTCCGCAGATTCTGGGTGGACAGGTCGAAGACCTCAATGGACACGGGACACACGTCGCAGGAGACGCTGCGGCGCAAGGCAACAACGCAGTTGGAGTTGTCGGGGAAGGCTGGAGCTTCAAAATCATGCCCGTGCGGACGTCTGACGATCCGAGCGGCGGGGCAGAAGGCGACGACATCATGGCGGGGGCCCGGTGGGCAATTGAAAATGGGGCCAAAGTTGCCAGTGCAAGCTATTCTGGAGTCGACGACCCCACAGTTGGAACAACCGGAACCTACATCAAGGCCCGAGGCGGACTGTTCCTCTACGCCGCAGGCAACGACAATCGAAACCTATCAGGCTTTAGCTACCGTGACACCATTGTCGTAGGAGCGTCCAACCCAAGCGACACTAAGGCCGGGTTCTCCGCGTATGGGCGTGGGGTAGGGCTGTTCGCACCAGGAGAGTCCATCCTCTCTACGACCAGAGACGGAGGATACGCTTACTTTAGCGGTACCAGCATGGCAACCCCCGTTGCAAACGGTGCCTGCGCCTTAATCTGGTCGATCAACCCAGACTTAGAACCGGACGAAGTTCAGGACATTCTCTATTCAACGTGCGACCAGATAGGCTCATCGACCATTTTTGGACACGGCAGGGTCAATCTCTACCAGGCCGCCTTGAAGGCATCCCAAAGCTTTACGATCGGGATCCATGCAAAGCCCCAGGGAGTAGGGACAAAGGTTGGAAGGTTCCTTTCCGGCACGTTGGCCAACATTGCCAACGGTACTGGAAGCGGCTACAAAACGGCGAGCGCATTCCAATCTGGAATCGGCTCTTCGACCGCTGTCGAACTGACATACCGGCCGAATGTCAAGTTGTCCGACCTAAGGGTCATGGAACCTACCTTCAAAGTCAACTTTGATTCTGGGGTCGGCCCGACGGTTCAACTCTATATGTACAACTATTCCACCGCAAGATATGACTTAGTGAAGTCGACGACCTTGTCGCTGACGGCCACGTCTGCGACCATGTCGTTGAGGCTGGACAATTTGACAGGGCTAATGGCCTCCAATGGGACAGTCAAGTCTGTCCTCCGGGTCTTCTCTCCGATCGGTCGGAGGGGGAGCTCAGGCGGACCGTTCACTTCGACTGTCAAGTTCGGTGAGTTGCACTTGAGGAAGAAACTCTAAATTCAGACTCGGCACAAAAGTTTTCCTGTGCCAAAATGGAAGGATATGGAGCAGATCCATGTCTTGGAAAAAGCGTTCGAAGAGGCCGTCCAATCGGCCTCTTCGACTTATGAGCTGAGACAAATCGAGCTCAAGTACTTGGCCAAGAGCGGAGAGTTGACCGGGCTAATGCGTGGAATAGCTTCATTGCCTCCCGACGAAAAACCGAAGTTTGGGGCTGCGGTCAACGAGGCAAGGGCCAGAGCCCAATCAGCCTATGACCTTCGCTTGGCCCAGTTGACAGAGGCAGAACGAAGCGTCCGTTTTGAACAAGACCGGATCGATGTCACGCTCCCCTCACGAATGCCTCGCGCTGGCCGTGAGCATGTACTCCAACAAACTTTCAACAAGATCAAACGGGTCATGGGATCGATGGGTTTTGTCTACTTTGAGGGCCCAGAACTCGAAGACTTCAAATACAATTTTGATGCCCTCAATTATCCGCCAGACCATCCAGCGATGGACGCGCAAGACACGTTTTACGTATCTGACACACAAGTCATGCGCACCCAGTGCACAGCGTTCCAAGGCAGACTGTTTGAGCAGGTCAAGCCACCGTTCCGATATTTCACAGTCGGACGTACATTCAGAAATGAAACTGTGGACCGGACTCACAGCCATACGTTCCACCAAATCGACGTGTTCATGGTGGACGAGGGCATCTCAATGGCCCATTTGAAAGGAACTCTGGGCGCGTTTGCCAGGCAAATGTTTGGCGAGGAAGTCAAGGTTCGCTTCCGACCAGACTTTTTCCCATTCGTCGAGCCGGGAGTCGATTACGCAATCTCGACTCCTAAACTCTTTGATGGGAAATGGGTCGAACTTGGTGGGGCAGGGCTCGTACACCCGAACATTCTCGAACGATATGGAATCGACACCGAAAAATACTCCGGGTTCGCGTTCGGGCTTGGTGCTGATCGAATCCCTATGATGGCGTATGGAATCGACGATCTCAGGTTGTTCTTAGAAAACGACAAACGATTTTTGGAGCAGTTCGCATGAAGCTGACGGAATCAATGATACGGGACATGGTCAAGACCGAGCTGTCTGCCGAGCAAATTGGCGACCTCTTGACGATGACTGGATTTGAAATCGAAAGCATCGAATTCGTTGACGGTGAGCCAGTGCTCGATATCAACATCATGGCCAACCGTGGCGACGGTGCATCCACACTGGGAATCGCCCGAGAAATCCTCGCGAAAAGCCCTGAATCCCGTCCAACAGATCTATATGAAAGACTCGTGTCCGGCTATCAACTGGGAGACGAAAGGACACCATTGGCCGAAGTTGTCGTCGAATCAGGCTCTCCTGACTGTACTCGTTTTAGCGCGCGAAGATTCAAGGGCATTGTCAATGGAGACTCGCCCGATTGGATTCAAGACAGACTGCGCAAAGTTGGCCAACGCCCAATTTCGCTATTAGTCGATCTCACAAACTATGTGATGCTAGAAACGGGCCAGCCTATGCACGCTTATGACATAGCAAAACTGGGGCAGCCGAAGCTGATCGCAAGACAAGCCCGCCCTGGAGAAACGGTGCGGACACTTAACGGCCAAGACCACAAGCTAGGAGAAGGCCATCTCATGATTTGCGATGGAAAAAGGCCAGTCGGGGTGGCAGGTGTGATGGGCGGCGAGTCGACTGAAGTCGACGCTGCGACTACGGATTGCCTGCTCGAGTCCGCCCACTTTGACCACATGGCGGTCCGCAAAACAAGAAAGCAACTCGGGCTCCAAACTGACGCCAGTTACCGGTTCGAGCGATTTGTGGATCCGGAGGGAACTGTCAGATCAATGAACAGGTTCGCGGATCTGCTTCATCAAGCGACAGGCGTCGATCCGGTCGCAGGTATTGCAGATGACTATCCGACACCACCAAAACGGCCCACCGTAAAAGTCCGTCCGAGCCGCTGCTCTCGCCTCCTTGGAATGGACGTTTCGTCGTCCGAGGTCGAGACGTATCTGACAAGACTTGGAGTGTCGCTTGACCCAGTTGGCGATGGGTTCCAAGCTACACCACCGACTTGGCGAATAGACCTTGTCCGGGAAGACGACTTTGTCGAAGAAGTCGGTCGGATCCATGGTTACGACAAGATTCCAGAAGCGCTTCCCATAGGGAGCACACCGGTCGGTGGCAGCCATGGGGCCAACCTTGCTCAAGAAATTGTCTTAAAAACCGCCCTGGCTTGTGGATTCGATCAAGCGATCAATCACACGATGCGTGACTTGCATCCCTTGGACGGAGGAAGTTTGCGGGTCAAAGTCCTGCAACCTCACTCACCAGAGCTTGCCCATCTCAGAGGATCGCTTCTACCGGGGCTCGCAGACACGGCTCTCAAGAACGGGGGCGAAAGTGTGCACTTTTTTGAGATCGGAAGAGTTTTTTCGAATGGGTCCGAATGGACGCAACTTGGCATGTTGAGCCAAGGGCAATTCGATCCGCCCTCGTGGAACCGGTCAGAAGACGTCGCCGACTTTTACACGTTGAAAGGCGCGGTCGAGTCCGTGTTGAAGGCCCTTGCAATATCAGTTGAGTTTTCGGTCAGCAAAGATCCGCGCCTGCATCCTACCAGGCAGGCCCATGTCGGAAAGTTTGGTGTGATGGGTCAAATCCACCCTGCTGCCGCTGAAGAGGCAGGGCTCGCTCCGGATACATTTCTAGCCGAAATCGACCTGACAGCGTTGGTTTCTGAGACCTCGACAGAACGCCATTATCGACAGGTTTATCGTCACCCCGCGGCCCGTCGGGACATTGCCGTTGTAGTCCCTAAGTCGGTCCGGTATGCCGACATAGAAGGCACAATCGCTAAGGCTTGTGGAGAGCTCCTCGAAAAGCATTGGCTGTTCGACATCTATGACGGGCCAGGGATCGATCCTGGCAGCCAAAGTCTTGCGATCGCACTCCAATTCCGTAAGCCTTCAAACTTTACGGACGATGAAGCGAACCAGGTGCGGGACTTGGCCGTGCGGGCGCTCGAAGCTCTCGGGGCGAAACTGCGCTAGCCCATGCCCTGAAACCGACTGTAAGGAGCAAAACAACAAACACTGCCCGAAACGCACAAGGCAGTTCGTGGTAATGGCCGAACGGTTTGAGCCATGCCATTGGCAAAAAGCTTCCAGCGCTGGCGGCATACGCCCAAATGAGATCCCATCGTTCCTTCGTGGTCACCACGAGTTTCCACTGCACAATGTTCCCAAGGATTTGGCCGAGAAGCAGCCAAGGGCCAAGAGTCACTAGGAGTTCAAGGCCAGCTGCAAGCGAGTCCCGCAAAATGGGCCACCAGACGGTCGCTGGCAAGAAGTAATCGGCAAGAGCCAGGCCGACGCCGCCGCCGTTTCGAAACTGCTGCCTTTGGTATCCCGAGGCTACAAAGGGGACGCAGGCACCGCGGACTAATGCATAGGCAGCAAGCAACGCCCAAAAAAGCCCAACGAGCCATCCTGGCAGTTGAATGCCTTTCAAACGGAAAGCCAGCCATGTGGCTGTCAGCACACCAGGCACGACGACAGCCTGTTCATGACACCCAAGGGCCAACGCAAGGGAAAGGAGTGAGACCAATAGCCAAATCCATCCGTGCTTGGGTTTTTCCGCCACTTGTGTGCCTCTTGTCGCCGGGATGTCAGTCGGAGTCGCGACCGGTACGGACCGGATCCCACACAGCCTTGCATATCGGGAAAACGCACCGACAGAGGCCAGGGCGAATAAGGTCATTGTCGAAGTCGTCCGGCCAGGGAGCCAACCCAGGACCCGCCATCCGAACTCTTCTGGGGGAGAAAGTTGCGTTGCCAAAAAGACCAAACTCAGAACGGCCAGAACCGAAGCGACTGGGTTTCTTCGGAAGAACCCGACAAGCGCCACGCCAGCTAAAATATAGAGCACTGGCTTCAGCAACTCCAACGACGACCCGTTCACGTTCCAAAGCCCGAAGATTGATGCGGAAAGGCCAGCTAGCCAAGACTTGTCTGTCATCTCCCTGATGACCCAGAACAGGGCGATGACGCCCAACGCGCATACAATGGCGTTTGTCCAGCCATACCCTGGGGCCCAATCTCGCCATAGCGCATTATCCAGCTCAAATGTAAGGGTTGACACCGGGCGATAGAAGTGGTTAAGTAACGGCCAGTCGCCGCGAAACCAGCTGAGCGGGTCGCTTCTTTCCCTGACTGGTGCCAACACGACCCGCGTGTCGGAGTCTTGCAGCATCGATTGGGAGATGCCACGATTGACGAATATCCAAAAGCAGCTGACCAAGGCCAAACCAAACCAAGGTGCCCACCTTTTCATGTTGACGTGGTGCCCAACGGCCAACCTGCTATGACTTCTTCACGCGGATCCGAGGCGCGGGATCCTTTGGCCACACGACGGGTTTCTTTTTGAGTGCGTCCAACATCGACTTGACTGCCGCATCGAGCTGCGGGTCTTTTCCCGCTCTCCATGCATTGGGGTCCGACGGGACGTCAAGGTCTGGGGAGACTCCAGCGCCTTCGATCACCCACCCATCCTTCATAGTGTACATGCCGTAATTCGGGACACTGATGACGCCACCGTCGACGAGCGGCCACCCTGGTGAAGAACCGATCTCACCACCCATGGTCCTGCGCCCAATGAGCGGGCCAAGCTCAAGGTCCTTGAACCTGTGTGGAAACTCTTCGCCACACGAAATCGCAAACTCGTTGATGAGACAGCACATCGGACCCAGAAATGCGTCGGACTGCCTGCTCCAAGGCTCCCGGCTGTTTCGCATGTTGAAATAGCCAGAGATCTTTGCCCCAAGGATGTTGTTGACGAATGTTTGAACCCAGCCTCCACCGTTAAAGCGGTCGTCCATGACAAGCGCTTCTTTGTTTTGTTGGGCAAAATATTGCTTGACAAAATCAGCAAAGTCTTCGTTACCCATGGCGTCCATGTGGATGTATCCGACCCGCCCGCCGCTGGCCTTTTCAACGTAAGCCCGGTTTGCCGCGACCCAGTCCAGGTACCTCATTCGAGACTCGTCAGCCACAGGTTTGATAAAGACAGTCCGGGATCCCTCTTCCATAGGTTTGTCGTTGACAGTCAGAGAGACTGTCTGTCCTGCTCTGCCAAGAATCGCTTCCATGACGGCAAGGCTGCTCTTGACCCGGTTCCCCGCGACTTTCAGCAAATACATGCCTTCCTTCAGTTTGAGGGCCGGATCCGCGAGAGGAGAACGCTCCGACGAACGAAAACCATCGCCTCTTACAACGTGCGATATCTTCAAGTACTGGCCTTCCGCCTGCAAATCGATTCCCAAAAATGCCGGAGCGACTCTAGGCTTGACCGATCTCGTGTCGCCCGCATTCAGGTATTCGTGGGACGACCCAATCTCGCTCTGCATCCATCGTATGATTTCGTCGAGTTCCATTCGACTGCGCACCCGAGGGAGGAGTGCCGAATACTTCGCGCCAATCGCCGGCCAGTCGTTTCCATGCATGTTCTCCAAATAAAAGTAGTCGCGGCTCAACCTCCATGCGTCCCAAAAAATCTGCCTCCATTCAGCTAAAGGCTGGATCTTGAGTCTGAGGCCGCCAAATGAAACTGTGCCGGTATTGGCTGCGATGTCCGACCCATTGGCGTCGACGACCCGGAGTGCGCGACCTTCGTTCAGGAGTAGCTTTGTGCCGTCTTTATTGACTTGAAAGTTACGGCCCGAAGTCAATGTCCCACTTCGCTTTGCTGTGAGGTCATAGTATGTGATTTGGCCCTCCGACGCCATCAGCACCCTGTCTTTCAACATGCCGATCTGGTCGTACGACTTAGGTGCAATCGGTAGTTCGATTCTTCGGTCGTAGAGGCCGTCAAAACCAATCTTGGTGGTGGATTCTGGCTTCGATTCCTCTGACTTTGCCTCGTCTTCGTCCGGGTCGACCAACGTGAATGGACTTTTGGTTTCTGGGCTGAGGGGAAGTACGCAGACGATACCCATTGGTGCCATTGACAATCCATTGAGGATCGGGTCGTTGTTAGCGACCATATGCAAGTTGCTCACATAAGCCAACCACTTTCCGTCGGAACTGAATGCTGGCATTTGGTCCGACGATCGCCCCTCGCCAAGTTGGACTTTCCTGCCATCGACCAAGTTGTAAATGTGCACTGCATTAATTTGGGTCCTCAAGATGTTGTTGTGGTACGCCACCCACTGGGAATCAGGCGAGAAACTAATCTGTGAACCGAACCAGGTGCCACTGTAGTGGTCGATTTCTTGATCTTTCCCGGATGAAACTTCTAAAGAACGCAGGCTCATCCGGCTGTTGTAATATACGATCCACTTGCTGTCTGGAGACCACTTGAACCACTTGATCTGGCGTTGGCCAGACGTCAAGGTCTTCTTGCCGGTGCCGTCGGGATTGGCCAACATCAATTGCTGTTCGCCCGATTCATCGCTGATGAACGCCATTTTTTTGGCATCTGGCGACAAGGACGGCTCTTCCAAACGCGCGCCGTCTTGGGCCATCCAAACTCTGGCTTCTCCATCTCCGACAGGGAGGCTCACGATCTGTCCCCGGCATTCAGCGAACACTCGCTTTGCGTTCGGGCTCAGAGATGCTGAAGATAAGAAGTCTTGTGCTTGTGTCTGGAAGGGGCGAGTGTGGATCAAGTCGCTTTCGTTTGTAAAGCTGACGGCCTGAGTGACTCCATTGGCCGTGTCCAAAACCTCGACTTCGAAGCCCTTTTCATAAACGACACGGTGGCCATCCGTCGAAAGCTCTCGGATTTCCAGCTGAGAGGCCGGTGTCTCCACCCGAGGTTTGCCGCCATCTGGTGACACGGACATCACTGTGAACTTTGCGCCCTTCTCGTTGACAAAGTAGATCCGGTCGCCACACCATACCGGGAACTCGTTGGTCCCCTCGATGTTTGTGACTTGTTTGAACGAACCGTTTTTGTGAACCCAGATTTGATTCGACATGCCCCCGACATAGTGGAACCAATTCATGTACCAACGGTTGAAGCGGGTAAAGCAGTAAGTGTCATTATCCGGACCAAACCAGACATGGCTCGCGAACTCCAGAGGCACTCGAGAATAAGAACCATCCCCTACCGGCGCCGTCCAATATTGATAGTTTGTGGGAGTGCCGACCCGCCTATAAAGAACGCTTTTGCCGTCAGGTGTCCAGCCCGTGACAGCTCGGAAATCAAGCTCATACGTGAGTCTTTTCGGAGCACCTCCCTCTGCTGGCATGACGTAGGCTCCTCGGACGCCCTCGTATTCGCCTTGAAATGCAATCATGGTGCCGTCAGGACTGAACTGTGGCCCATCTTCATTGCCCGGATCGCTGGTCATCCGTTTGGCTTGGCCCGTCTTCAGGTTCCCGATCCACAGGTCACCTTCGCTTGCGAAAACGGCTTTGTCCCCGTGCAGGTCAGGATGTCGCATGAGGGGCAACTCACCGGGGAGCCCTAACAAAAACATGCTTCAAGGTGTACCTGAGTTTCGCTCCGGGCCCAGTCCTTCAATCCAGGCAAGGAACAAAGCAAAACTTCATTGGGCTCATCATCGACCGCAGTCGGCAGATGTAAATTGCGAACTGGATCGATCGCTATCTCGAACGCAACCTGACATGGCCGGCAGACTGAGAGTAATTAGTGACGCTGTTCACCGTTCTAGACAGTTGACTGTCGCTTTGCCATGTGATCGGGTGACGCCACAGATCGACCGACTTTAGGACCCCAATTGTGGCCACTTTCGGGCCTGACTTCCATTGCCTTTTTGAAAGCGGCTAGAACGGTTTCCGAAATCTTCCTAGAAGGAACGTTGCAATCAGAGAGAATGAGCGGACCATAATTCCAGCGTGACTCATTTCACTAAGCTAATAATTCTTACCTTGTCTTTAGCCGGATTCATGATTGCCGGATGCACAACTAGCGATGGAGGGGCGACAACCGGGTCTGGCGACGCCAAAGAGACGGGAGGAGACGCGACGACCGGGACCGTAGGAGCTGCCACAACAGGGACAAGCGGGGCTCCCGAAGGAACTGGCATGGCCGCTGTCGACTTTGAGAAAGACCTCAAGCCAGCCCTTACGACTTACTGCACCCCTTGTCACGCCGGGACAGAACCCAAAAAAGGAATCGACGTCACGAAACTGACCGCAGCAGACAAAGACAAGTTCGGCAAGATCGCCTCCGAAATCGAAGGTGGCAAAATGCCGCCAAAGGACGCCAAGCAACCTAGCGAAGACGAAAAGAAGAAAGTCGTCGACGGTTTGAAAGCCCTAGCTGGTTGAGCCCAAGGACTTCACGGCTCCTGACCGACTATTATTAGGAGCCGTGAAAGTCCTCTATCTCTCCGCTGAAGTCGAACCCTTTGCCAAGGTCGGAGGCCTGGCCGATGTCGCCGGGTCGCTCCCACGCGAACTCGTCAATCAGGGCCTCGACGTCCGGGTCGCCATGCCCGCTTATCACATGGTTCTTGACCAATGGGAATCGGACATAGTGCCGCTCTCGACTGGATTCGACGTCAATTTGAACAGGAACAAGTCAGTCCCAGCCACGGTGTACAGCCTAGAGCACCGGGCAACCAGCCACTGGCTAGTCGACATAGGGACAGCCTTTTCCCGCGTTACTTGCTCGGAGGAGGTCTACTCTCCTCAACGCGACGACTATCTGGCATTTGTCCAGGCGACCATCGCCGCCTGCCGGCAGGTGGGATGGATACCTGATGTCGTGCACGCCAATGACTGGCACATGGCGTTTGCCCCGGTCTTCGTCAGAGAGAAGACTGATTGGTGCCATTCCGCATGTGTCTACTCCATCCACAACATGGCCTACCAAGGACAATTTGGACGTGACACGATAGAGGAAGCCGGACTGCCGGAATCAACTTTTTCTTGGGACAAGTTGGAGACGTGGGGCGGGGTCAATTTCCTGAAATCCGGTTGCGCCTATGCGGACCACGTCAACACCGTTAGCCCTACCTACGCCCAAGAAATTCAATCTGAAGATTATGGGTGCGGGCTCTGGGGATTGATGCGCCACTTAGCCGACGAGGGCCGTTTGCACGGCATCCTGAACGGAATCGACACCGAGTCACATGACCCCCAATTGGATCCAAGGATCAGTGCCCATTTCGGCCCAGCTTCGATGGAGGGCAAGTCGGAGTGCAAGGCAGCCCTCTGTCGGGAACTTGGACTCGAGAAGGGACGGCCGCTCCTGGGCGTCGTTAGCAGGCTGAGCGAACAAAAGGGGTTCGATTTGATCCTCCCTTGCGTGGCCCGGATCATTGAAGCTGGTGCTTCTCTCGTCGTTTTAGCCATCGGCGACCCCACTATGGCGGTGCAATTCAAAGAATTGGCTGCCCAGAATCCAAACAGAATCGCGTTCTGCGAGCGCTACGATGCAGACCTGGCCCAAAGGGTCTATGCAGGAATCGACATTTTTCTAATGCCGAGCAAGTTTGAGCCGTGTGGCTTGGGCCAGATGTTTGCACTTCGCTACGGTTCTGTCCCAGTTGTGAGAAAGACTGGGGGACTGGCTGACTCAGTGTTTGACGGTGTGAACGGCTTTGTCTTCGACGAGGCGACACCAGACGCATTATGGACGGCCATAGACCGGGCACTCGCTGTCCATGGCGGGCCAGAGTGGACAAAGCTTGTCCACGCCGGAATGACTGCTGACTTCAGCTGGTCTCAGAGCGCCAAGAAGTACGTCGAACTCTATGACCAGGCACTCTCCGGGCGCAGGATCTTGAGTAAACAAGGTTGCACAGTGTGAGTTCATAGAGGAGCGAACAGGTCGACGACGTTGCCATCAGGGTCGATGACTTGAGCATAGCGCTGGCCCCAAAAAGCGTCCCATGGCTCTGTTTTGGACTGGTAGCCTGCGGCCACGATGGCAAGATGGGTGTCGTCAACTTCAGCCGCGGAGCCGCATAGGAATGCGAGTGCCATTTTCGTTCCGACCGGTTCGACCCAGTCCTTGACAAATCCTTTCACCATTTCGACGTCGTCAAACATAACCCTGATGGGGGCATTGACAGATTCGACATGGTCTTCACAAGGAGCTGGATTCGGGATGTCTAGCCCAAGAAGGCGATAGAAGGCGATAGTACTTTCAAGGTTTTTTGAGATGATTCCAATTGCGTCGAGTCTTGGCACGGTCCACCTGTCATACCTGCCGGCAAGCCGCCCACGGGGGACAGGGCCCTGTTTGATCACGTGGTATCTTTTACAGTCTGCGTCGGTAGCTCAGTCGGTAGAGCAACGCCCTTTTAAGGCGTGGGTCCTGGGTTCGAGTCCCAGCCGACGCACCACCCATTCATATGCGGCCAAGAGGCCGATCGAACCCATAACGGCCCAGCAAAGATAGACAAACCCCATCCTATACGGGAATGCGTCCGACTTCTCTGGAACTTTGACGACAAGGCTTGAAGCGGCCATGACCCCTTTGGGGACTGAGGCCACAATCTCCCCACGCATGTCTGTCGCCAGGGTTTTTCCTCGTCCACCTACGCGCACCATGGGCAATCCAGACTCGATTGACCTCCAAATTGACGACTGCCAAAGTTGTTCCCAGGCAGGCGTCTTTTCGTACCAATCGTCGATGCACATTTGGGCTAAAAGCTGCGCTCCAAGCCGGCTATGGCGGTCGGCAAGATCTGGGAACACGCCCTCAAAGCAAAGTAGTGGGCCAATCCGAGTCCCATTCACATCCAGGGTCTTGAGGGTCTGCCCTGGGCTCAAGTCGCCTGCAGGGAGTTTGAACCCGCTCAGCAGTGGCAGCTCGCGAAACGGGACATACTCGCCGAACACCACCAACCTAGTCTTATCTGCCGATTGCCACTTGCCGTCGAACGCGTAGGCAGTTTGGAACGTCTTCGCCCCTTCGGTCCGCTTGCCGCCCATGAGGACTGTCGACTCTGGCCTGGGACCAAGGGGAGACATTGGGTCTGTTGCCGGGTCTCCCTCAGAAAACCCTTCTGGAAAGACGATAAGTTCAGTACCTGCTTGTTGCGCCCTCTTTTGGATGAGCAGTCCTGCGGAGCGCAGGTCGAGCCCGCGGGTCTCCTTCGGCGAATAGGCCATGTCGATCCCAGGCTGCCCCAGAGTCACTTTAAGTTGTTTACTAGATGGATGTTGACTATATCGGGCCACTGACACCAAGAGCAGGCTTCCGAAGACAATCGCAGCCTGGAACATGCCCCTAGGTGGTGGCAAAACATCTTGACCTTCGACTTTTTTCGGAAACAGCAACATTGCGAGCACGAGGTTAGGAACCATGAGCCACGCCGATACAAAAAAGACCGTTCCGAAAGCGGCATGCTGCACGAACTGCGGGAACAACCACAAAGGGTTCGCCAATAGGCCCCATGGGAATGCCAAGACCGGAACGTACGATCGGAAACCTTCGTGACCAGCCCAAACTAAAGGAATGAGCCAGGGCCACCCCCGGTGCCAACATTGGCGAATCAACCACCCAAGGGGTACATAGAGCAGAGAGCCCAAAATCGAGCAGATGACCCAGGGAACAAGGGCCATAACTGGCTTATGGGTCCAATCGCTCACAAATGGGAAAACCCAAAACATCTGAAACGCAATGTAGAGTGCGCCAAAACAGAGGCTGGACCGCACAGCACCACGGCCGTCAGTGTCGCGAAGGGAGGCCAGCCAGGGAGCGCAAGCGACAAAGACGGTTAAGAACAGCCCAAATGGTGGAAACGCCAGGGCCAATAACGATACGGACAAGAGAA
>JAEURO010000043.1 GCA_016788345.1 Chthonomonadaceae bacterium | reverse complement strand
GCAGAGTCTGATTTATGCCCCATATTCAAACACTTGACATCAATAACGAGTCGGCAAAGTTCGTCTTGGAGCCCTTAGAGCGCGGGTACGGACAGACTATCGGAAACGCCTTGAGGCGTGTTTTGCTCAGCAGCATCCAAGGAGCGGCGGTCTGCGCCATCAAGGTCGACAAAGTCTTCCATGAGTTTTCGGCCATCCCCGGCGTCAAGGAAGACACAACAGAACTGTTGCTGAATCTCAAGGATTTGGCCATCAGGTGGGAAGGAGACGGGCACTTTCCAGATGAACTCGTCTTCAAAATCAATGTTAAGGGGCCGGGCAAGGTCACGGGTTCGGACATCGTTTGTCCAGACGGGGCGAAAATTGTTAACTCGGATTGCTACATCGCGACGATCAGCGACGCAAGGGCGACCTTGTCTGCAGAACTCTATGTGAATTGGGGAAGCGGGTACGTTCTTCCAGACAAACAGGAGAGGTACAAGGGTGTGATCGGCATCATTCCAACAGGCGCCCAGTTCACTCCGGTCAAAAAAGTCAACTACACTGTCGAGGCCACACGCGTCGGCCAGCGCACCGACTATGAGCGATTGATCCTTGAGGTGCACACCAGCGGGGCAGTCTTGCCTAATGATGCGGTGACCCAGGCGGCCCATATCCTAGACAAGTATTTCAAGATGTTCTTCGAGTTGGGCCAGGCTGGCGGGGACATCGAACTGGACAATGAGGATTATCTCTCGCCTGAACTAGCCAATATTCCTGATACCAAAATCGAGGAAATGGACTTTAGCCAGCGCACGTACAATTGCTTGCGCCGCGCATCGATCATGACCCTGCGCCAACTTGCAGTTGTCAATGAGGCTGACCTGACGAGCATCCGCGGGTTTGGCAAAAAGTCACTGGTCGAAGTCCGCGACAAACTCCAGGAGCACGGTATTGAGTTGCGTGCTGCAAAAGGCGGGTTTGTGAGCATCGACCTACTCGATGACGACGACGATTTTTGAGGACAAGACACAATGACGCATAAAATTGACCGAAGAAAACTAGGGCTTCCGAGCGACCAGCGCCGCGCCCTGCTCACAAACCTTGCCCGCCAGTTGATCCGGACAGGATATGCGAACACAACCCTCGGCAGGGCCAAGGAAATCAGGCGGATTGTCGAAAAGCTCATTACGACCGCGAAGTCTGATACGGTCGCAGCCCGGCGCGAAGCCCGAAAAATCCTTGTGGGGCACAGTTCGTCGAGTCCCAAGCCGACCAAGGTGCTTGCCGGCAAGAGCGAGACTGAAAAGCTTGAAATTCTGCGACAAAGAAGCTTGATCAATGGTGAAGATTTGGTCAACCACCTCTTCACCCAGGTAGCACCAATGTACAAGACCCGGAACGGTGGCTACACAAGGATCACCAGGACGGGGACCAGGCGAGGCGATGGTGCCGAGACCGCGGTCATTGAGCTCATCCGAGACTGACGCGAAAGTCCGACGCATCAAACTGACCGTTGCCTACGATGGCCACGACTTTTGTGGTTGGGCGCCACAGGACGGCGAGCGGACGATCCATGGCACGCTCAGTCAGGCTGTCTGCGACGTCGCGAACGAAGACGCAGACATCGTAGGCGCGAGCCGGACCGACAGCGGTGCCCACGCAAAAGGCCAAGTTTGCCATTTCGACACCATCAGGCCGATCCAAACTTCTAACTGGGTGAGGGCCCTGAACGATTTGCTTCCGCCAGACCTTCGAGTGATAAGGGCCTTGCATGTCCATTCTGAGTTCCACTCCCGGTTTTGGGCTAGAGACCGTTGGTACCGTTATCGGATCCAGACAGGCCAAATCGATCCTTTTCGAACAAGGTACACGCACGCTTATGGTCGACCACTCGATGCGCCAGCCATGCACCAAGCGGCCCAAACATTCGTGGGGACTCACGACTTTCGAGCCTTTACTCAACTCCTAGGGCCTGCAGACAACACCGAAAGAACTGTCCATCATATTGCAGTCCGTCAAGTCCGCGATGAAGTTTGGGTGGATGTCCTTGCGACGGCCTATGCTAGAGGCATGATGAGGAGGCTCAGCGGGGCCCTGTTTGAAGTCGGGAGGGGGTCTCGAGACCCTGCCACGCTCAAGGTGTTGCTTGGCCTCCAGTCGGGACATCGGCCCGTAGTGCTCCCAGCCGCCGGCTTGTGCCTTATGCGTGTCCGGCATTCAAGGCCGACAAGTCGAGCGGGTTAGGGACGGACAAGGGACCGCTGGCCCGATCCAGGTTCGCCGAATAGGGTATCTTCTCTTACTCAATTGCGGGTTCGGCTTTGCCTTCCGCTGTCGGTTATTGACTTTAAGGACCAATATGAACAGGACGTACACGGCTAAGCCGAGCACAATCGAACAAAAGTGGCACGTAGTAGACGCCACTGGGGTGCCCGTCGGGCGTCTGGCAGGGCAAGTCGCCCAGATCTTGAGGGGCAAGCACAAACCGACATTTACCTACAACATGGACTGTGGAGACTTTGTGGTCGTCATCAATGCGGACAAGGTCGCGATGACAGGCAAGAAAGGTGAAGAACTGATCTACTGGCACTCTGGATGGCCCGGAGGGATCAAGAACGTGAGCCGGGAAGACATGTTGGCCAATGATCCCGTCAAACTGGTGGAAAAGGTCATCTGGGGCATGTTGCCCAAGACTAAGTTGGGGCATGCGACGTTTAAGAAATTGAAGGTCTATTCTGGCCCAGACCACCCCCACGCGGCCCAAAACCCACAACCGCTCGAAATAGGAAAGAATTAAGATGGCAAAAGGTGCGATCAGCTATGGTACAGGGCGCAGGAAATGCGCCATCGCTCGAGTCTGGCTCAAGCCAGGGACAGGCGAAATTTCGATCAATGGACGAGACTTCAAAGACTATCTCTGCCGTCCGGTCCTTGAAATTTTGGTCAAGTCGCCGTTTGCCCACCTGGACATTGATGGACGGTACGACGTGGTCGCCAAGGTGAAAGGTGGAGGGACAACCGGACAAGCCGGTGCCGTCAGACTGGGCATCTCTCGCGCGCTGGTCGAAATGGACGAGGGCTTGAGGTCAAACTTACGTGCAGGTGGATATATGACCCGCGACGCCCGTATCAAGGAGTCCAAGAAATACGGTCGCAAAAAGGCCCGACGCGGATTCCAGTTCGTCAAGCGCTGACTTCGGGATCCTTCAAAGGAGCCACGCACTTCTCCAGTGTTGTTGCTGTTTCGCGTTCTGTCAAAGGCCCATGGCAGAAGTTGATGGGTTCAATGCCGCATATGGCCTTCCAGGGCTCAGTTCGATGGCCGCTATAAGTTGCCGGAGCTCATGTCCAAAGATCAGGCTCCCTGCCCTCGGCAGTCAGAGCTTCACAAGTGTATAGACCTGGAAAGTCGGGACTCGAGACTCGGATTCGTAGAGCCGCGAGTCCCTCGATGGCAATGGTTCTTGGAACCTAGTAAGGGACATCCCATTGTCAAGGAACGCCGTCAATGTCCGGCTGAGCGGCCTGTGCCAGTTCACAATTTCAATGCCTCGCCATGCGCAATCCATGGGGAAGCACTCCATGTAGCGGTCCACAGTCCGGTAGAGCTTGCGCCCGGAGGAGTCCTTCACCCAGCCAGTCGTACAGGATGCCATGTTAGAGATCGCTACAATGACGACTTCGCCGCCTCTTCGGGCCACGCGGCACATCTGATCGATGGCTGCCAGGTCGTCATCGATGTCCATGAGCGTCAGATAGCTCAGCACGACATCGAAACTTTCGTCGACAAAGGGAAGGCGCTCGGCCGGACCCAAAACGTAGTCGCCATTGACGTCCAGCTTTTTGCATGCCTCAATGAAAAGAGGCGAAGAGTCGATTCCAGTGACAATCGCCCCTCGAGACTTTAGTTTGCGCGCATATCGCCCTTCGCCGCAGCCGACGTCCAGGATCTTTAGGCCATCGACTGAACTGAGGATGCTGTCGACTACCGGGTCGAGGATTTCTCTTCTTGATTCGTCCCCGTGCTCACCCTGCTCCACGATCCAGGCTTCAACGCTTGATTCCCAACTCATAGACGACTTACTACCGTACCTGTAGTGCCCTCCTCTCTGTGCAAGTTCTGGGCCGGTAGAATAAAGGGCATGGCCATAAGAGTCGGCATCAACGGTTTCGGGCGAATTGGTCGCCTATCTCTCCGCACGATCATTGAACGGCACAAGGGAAACATTGAAGTTGTCGCGCTCAACGACCTTACCGATGTGGCGACAAACGCCCACCTCTTGCGCTGGGACACGGTCTACGGCCCTTTTGGGCATTCTGTGAACCACGACGACGATTCGATCCAGGTCGGGGGATATGACATCAAGGTCTTTAAGGAGCGCGACCCGGCCGCGATCCCCTGGAGCAGTCAGAAAGTCGACTTGGTCATCGAGTCCACAGGGCTTTTCACAGACGCGAACGTCGCAAAGGCGCACCTTGGCGAGGGGGTCAAGAAAGTCGTGATTAGCGCTCCGGCAAAGAACGAAGATGTAACGATTGTCCTGGGTGTGAACGATGAGATGTACGACCCTGCAAAACACCATGTCATCAGTAACGCGAGCTGCACGACGAACGGACTTGCTCCCGTCGCACAAGTGCTGCACAAAGAGTTTGGAATCAATAAAGGACTGCTCACAACTGTGCACGCCTACACGAACAGCCAGTCGACGGTCGACACGGCCAAAAAAGACCTGCGAGATTCGAGGGCAGCAGCTGAGAACGTGATCCCATCGTCCACCGGCGCGGCCAAAGCTGTTGGGCTCGTGATCCCAGAGCTCAAAGGCAAGTTTACTGGCATGGCCTTTCGGGTGCCAGTTCCCACAGTCAGCGTGGTCGACTTTACTGCTCAACTAGCGAAGGCCGCGTCGGTTGATGAGATCAATGCAGCAATGAAGAAGTGGGCAGACGGCCCGATGAAAGGCGTCCTTCAGTACACGGATGAAGAACTTGTGAGCAGTGACATGAAGGGCAACCCTCACAGCTCAATTTTTAGCGCGTTCGACACCATCGTCCTTGAAGACATGGCAAAAATCGTCGCATGGTATGACAACGAGTGGGGATATGCCTGCCGTATCGCAGACATAGTGGACTTTATTGCGAAGAAGGGCTGGTGACTTCAATCGTCAATGACATAAGCCTTGCGTAGTTTCTTCCGGTTCGTCGTTCGATTGATGGGGTTGTCTGCCTCGTCGTCAATCGGCTGGATCGCGCTTGCCTTTGTCACGCTCTGGGGCGGTCTTTATCTCACCCGGTGTTTCGAGTTACTCCAGGCTCCTGGCCTACCAATCGAATTGAAGTACCAGGCTGCACAGGGACAGCGGTCCATCCATGCAGACAGTTTCGTCGTCAACCCTTGGGCAAAGACCCTGACGCTCAGGAACCCGGCGGTCTTTGACGGTAAACGCCGTGTTGTCTGGGCCAAAGACATGCTTGTTTCTCTGGCTGGACCGACTTATGACGTCACTACAAGGGGACTCGCACTCTCGGTCAAGAGGAAAAAAGACCGCTCCCTGGATGTGCTGAACCTGGTGCCTAAATCTGAGCCTGGTGCTAAGGGCCCTCCGGTAAGGTTCCGCGCAGCGACTGTCCTTGTCCACTATGAAGACGCCGCAAAACCCGGTCATTTTGATAAGTTGCTCCTCAGACGGGTGGAGTACCTGCAAAGCGATTCGATTGGAGTCGGTAATTGCCAGGTCATTGCCCCAGGCCTTGAGGCCTTTAATCTCTCCTTGCAACTTGGGTCACATGGCAAGTATTGGGCAGAGGGACGGTCTATTCGAGGAGACATCGCGAGACTTGTGGCGTTAGCAGTAGACCAACCGCTCAATAAGTCCGTGACTTACGGCAAGATTTTGGTTGAGGGCGATGCCACAATTTCTGGCGCAAATGGGCCGGCCGATCTCAGGTTGGACATGGCGTTCCGAGTTCCCGACTTCCGGTCAAATGGGATATCTGGGGCTCTTTCTGGCACGGTCTTCGGGTCGCTGTCCAAGTCAACTGTAAGGGCGAACTTATCGGAAAATGGGCGTAAGGCTGAATTCTATGGGCAAGCTGCGATGGTCGACAGACCCTGGTTCGCGGGCCATCTGACCGTTCGCGCTGAGAGCCTTTGGCCGGCATTGTCGGCCAAATTGCCCAAGTCAACTGCCGTCCACGGCGGATCGGCAAAGCTTTGGGTGGCGTATGACGGAGAAACCTTGGCAATGTCTGGACAAGGACGCCTGAGCAAAGTCGATCTGGCAGGCCAGCGATTGACGAATGTGGCTGCTAACTTGAATTTTGACGGAACCCGGGCAGACGTGTCAGTCACCAAGGCCAGTTGGCAAGGCGGTTCGGCAAAAGGGCGGATATGGGCAGACTTGGGCAGGAGCTCACTCATGGGCTTCGTTGACTTCGGACAGAGAAAGATCGAAACCTTGTTGCCAAAGCAAAGCGGCTTGGCCCTTAAGGGGCGGGCCTCATCCTTTGCGCTCTTATCCGGTCCATTCAACAACGTCGAGGCGACTGTTGTTGCGTTTGGCGATGCCTATTTGGACGGAAAGGGGGATACGACATATCTGGGTCCGTTTGAAGCTAGAGTGGGGGCAAAGGGAAAAGTCGCCACGATTGAAAGGTTTGTGCTTTCAGGTCCGAACGGTGTAGTAAGTGCACACGGTTCATACAACTTAAGCGATAAATACTTAAATATATCGGTCGTTGCCGGGGCAGTGCCAGCAAGTGCTTTTGGAGATGGGTTCGATGGAGTCCTCTTTGGCAGCGGAAGTGTCACCGGTAAATTGACTTCACCGAAATATCAGGGTCACATCGAAGCCTATGGGCTTGCGTTTCAGGGTCATGGCGCACCAGTTGCGGTCGCAGACTTCGAGGGAGACAAGGAAGGGCTTGACGTTTACTCGATCGTGGCTAGCTCGGGCACTGGGTCGGCTCGCGGGGCCCTTAAGGTGGATTATTCCAGCAAGGCCCTGAAAGGAACGTTTGCTGGGGAGAACCTCTCGCTTGCTGAACTCATTGGCCCGGACACTTTGGGTTTGGTCAAAGTGGAATCTGGCGTCGTCACAGGAACCCTGGACAATCCAGTTTTGTCCGCTAAGCTTGAAGGAGACCGGCTCACAGCATTTGGAACCAGCATAGACCGCGCCGAAGCCATCATAGAGTTCGAAAACTCGATCATTGACGTGTCGCACGGCCTGCTTACTTCGAATGAAGGCTCGGCCAAGTTCGAAGCGAGGTCTGACCTTGCAACTAGCAAGGGGTCTGTAGAGGCAAAATTCGAGTCTCTGCCGCTCGAACGCATACTAAGGCTTGGTCCAGAGTTGGCGTTCGAAGGGCTCGCCAACGGCCAAATGAGTTTGTCTGTGGACTCGGGTGTGTGGTCGGGGACAGGAGGTATGAGCGTGGCAAACGTCATGCTCAACGGTACGCCGATCGGAGCCGGACAGATCGCCCTGACAAGTCAGGACAATATGTTGAGCTTGACAGGGATTGTTGGGTCGATCGATCGGTTCCTGAGTTTGGACGAACTCAAGATCAATCCTGCAGAGAAGTCTTTCCAAGCAAATGTTTCGGCTTTCAACATGCAGTTGCGAGACATCCTGTCGGCAACGAAGCCTGTGTGGAACCAGGCCAACGAGGACATAGAAGAGCTGGTTTCCTCGGTTGATGGCGGTTTTACAGGTACGGCCAAGTTGACTGGCCAAGGGCAAGACTGGGATCTGGCAGCATCCGACCTTACCCTGGACAATCTTGTGATCAATGGCCGTCCTGCCGGAAAACTTGTCGCCGTCGTCAACAGAAAAGGGGCAGCTTGGCATGTGCCTGAGGTCAAGTGGCTTTCAGGCGAGTCAGTCCTGTCAGCGAGCGGTATGGTTGGTGACGACAAGTCTCTTGACGCCAAGGTCAACATTGATGGTTTCGACTTGACTTGGATCCATACACTTTGGCCGCAAACACCTTTGGTCACCGGAAAAGCCTCCATCGCCGCAGTATCGGGGGGAACGACGGACGATCCTATCGGCCAAGCGTCGGTCCTGGTTGACGACGCTGTCTTCGCTGGATCGGATGGCAAGACCGGCAGCCCGCCCATCAATGTCCTGATCGATGAGTTTAGGTTTGGGAACAATCGGCTAAATGCAAGTGGCCAAGCCAGATTTCAAGGGTTCGTGGGCAAGGTTTCTGCGTCCGTCCCCTACTCGGCGTTTGCCGCCCGTGGGTCAAACAAGAGGGAGCCGCTTCAGGCATCGATCGACTTCATAGAAAGGCCCTTGGGCGACTTTGCCGAGCAGCTTCCAGATGTAGACATGACCAAGTCCGAGGGCATAGTCGCCTTCCGTGCCCAAATATCAGGTCTTATCGACGATTTGGCAATCCAAGCCTCCGGAAATGTCAAAGCGTCCAAGTTTGTGAGTAAGAACATGGACACAGAATTGAAAAACGTCCGTGTCGACTTTACGCAAAACGGCCGGCAGGCCAAAGTTTCAGGCCATATTGAGAGCGGAATTGGAGGATTCGCAGATTTTGACCTTACGGGTCAGTTGGCGGATATTTTCAACCAGGACTTTAACACCACCGACTTGCTGGAAGACAGTTCTGTGCGTGGATCGATGGTGTTCGACCAGTTTGGATATGTTCAAAAGCTACCGAGTGCCATCGCGCCAACGGTCGTGCGGGCGAATGGTAACTTCAAGGTTTCAGGCACAATCGGGGCGCCGATTGTGTCTGGTGGCGTTAACTTGGACAAAGTCGCCCTTTACCTCCCTACAGATGTCATTGCTTCGGCAGCAGCCGCACTCCCAATTGATCCAAAGTTTGACAATGTAAGATTTAACGTCTCCACGGGCAGCCGGATCGAAACTGGCCTTGGAGCGCTCGTCGTATCGGGGCCTGGCTCATTGAACGGTAGTCTGGCCAGACCCCAAGTTAGCTTGCCTCTGACTCTAGAAGAAGGTGTCTTTAGGTTGCCAAACGGTCGATTGACACTTGAACCAGGAGGAACCATCACTGTTGTGTATTCGTCCCTGGCAGGCGGTGAGCCTGTCGCTCGGGCCAACATCGATCTAGAGGGCCATACCACAGTCGTCAGTAAGTCCGCGACCGGACAGTATGAACCCTATCATGTGACCGTAAACATTCGTGGCAATGTTATGGATGAGAACAGTCTGTCGATAACAGGCTACAGTGATCCGCCAGACTTGAGCCAAAGCGAAATCTTGGCTCTTATTGGACAAAGGGACCTCTTGCAAGGACTAGCTGAAGGGGTACTCGGGGCAAACAGGCAAGACGTCTTCCGGGACACGTTTTTTCAGCTTGCTGTGCCAAGTTTGTCCCAAAACCTTACACAGGGCATCGCCCAGGGGTTGAGGCTCGACTACTTGTCGGTCGACTACAATCCGTTTGACCAATTTGTCATGAGCGCTGGCAAGTCGCTCACAAAGAACCTGAGCTTGCAGGTTTCCCGCCAGCTGCAAGAAATTCCGGGCCGGCCCCTGCGGTTTGAAGTCAAACTGGTCTATCGGCCACCGCTCCGTGACAAGGTCCTGAGCCGCTTAAGGTTTGGCCTTGGGTTCGACCAGACTGTCCCCTGGAAATTTTCCGTAAGCTGGTCACGCCGCTCTTAGTCGGAATTTGGCCACTCGACAAGGCTGCCAGACAATCGCCCGCTCTCCCACTCATATCTGCCGATGTATTTGGCATGCGACCCACCTTGGCAGATGTACGTGCGGCCGATCATTTCAGGGTGTCGGAGCACGGTGTGTGAGTGCCCACCAAGAATGATGTCGATTTCTGGACAAGTCTCGGCTAGTAACCGGTCTTGAGCGACACCAATGTGTGTGAGGGCGATGACGAGGCCACACTTGGAACGCAGCTCCTTGGCCAATTCGACAGCCTTGTCTATTGGTTTGCTCCAGAGATACGCGCTGAGGGGGGCCGAGGCCATCCGGGCGGTCACTATCGGCACTGAAACTCCTAGCACGCCGATCACGATGCCCTGTTTCTCGAGGATCACAAATCGGGGGAGCGGGTCTTTTCCAGCCTTGGTCGCCAGGTTCGCGCAGAGCACAGAATGCTTGGCCCCGCGAATTTTTGCGGCAAATGCGGAGGTTGTGACATGGGTCTCCCGGTTCCCAATCACCGAGGCATCGCACCGCGCATCTGCAAGCAGGCCCCACACTGGTTCCGGCTTTAAGGGTACTCCCAGGTTCCCAGTCTTGATACAGTCTCCCGAATCAAAGTAAAGGTCGACGTCCAGCCGCAACTTCAAAAGAAAAGGGAGCTTGGCCCGGGTCAGGCAGCCATGGGTGTCGTTTGTGTGAAGGAATGAAAGCTTCAAAACGCGCCGTGGCTGGACAAATAATCTAACACAAGCATCAAGAGCATGAACACTCCGCCTAAGATCAGAGTGACTCTCGAAATTTGGTCGTCAAAACTTGCTTTGCCCTTGAACGTCGTCCTTACACTGCCAGAGCCGCCAGACATAGCGTCGCCTTTGCCTGTCAGGAAAACAAGCCCGGAGAACACGATTGCGACAACCATGCCAAGGATGAGAAGGATATTGTAGGCGACCGTCATGCGGTTTGCGTGTCAGGATACCCGCCAGTCGAGCGGAACTTTGAGGACCTCGTACGCCAGCGCGAAAAGTAGGGCCACTGCCGCTCCGCCTCCCATAACCTGGAAAAGGCCGCTTTTTACCAATTTGTGGAGGATACTGGGCCTGGCGGTCCGTGCCAATCGCATATTGCCAAGCAAATCCGTTCCCGCCTTGATTCCGTCGGCAAGTTGTTGGGTTGTCGGTTGGCTCGTCGTCACGAACTGTTGGAGCAGATGCCCAATCGGTCTCCATAGGATCAGCGTCACGAGGGTAGCAAGCAGCAGGCGGAGCGAGTGATCTGGAATCCGCTCGATAGACATGATGCCCAGGAACAGGCTCACAGCAACTGCCAGGTTTGTCCCGCATCTCGGGTGGATCCTAGACATCCTTCCAACCGTCTCGGGGACGAGCTCTTCACCGTTTTCGAGGGCGTGCACGACCATATGCTCGGCACCATGGGTCCCCGAGAGAGGAGCGAATCTGATCGCCAGAAGAAAGAGCACCATCCACAATCCATTGGCCAAGATTCCTGTACTGGCGAGGTTCTGAGTCTTTGGCGGAAGTAAGTGCCCTAGGGCAAACACTGCAGTCCCTGTCAGATGCATGACAAAGGACAAAAGCGCACCAGTTGCAAAAAGAGCCCAGGGGCTTGCCCCACCGGACACGATCCCGTTTGTCAGATAGACACCAAACGGCGTGGCCATTCCACCGACCTTGCCACGCAACTCGCGAGTGCCTGACCCAGCTAGCAGCAGACTTGGGGTGACTATTCCGATCAGTTCGTTTCTTTCATCGACTACAACCGCCCAGCCTCGCTCGGCGCAAACTTCAAGGGCTTGTTCTCTGCTGGCGTCTGGGCTGAGTAAGGGAGGATGCCGATCCATGGCCAAGCTGACCGGCGCCGTCCGTGGTAGTCCTTCGCGCCAAGCCTTGGCAAGCTCAGTCTCACTCACTGCTCCAACTAACGTGTGGCAACTGACGATTGGAAGCACGGGAATCCCACGTTCAGCAAGGTCTTGTGCTGAGACGAGCAGGGAATCACTCTCTGAACCCGGTTCCACATACCGGGTGAAGGCGACAACAGGCAAGTGTTTCGAGTCTGCGTCTTCCATACCCGGACGCATTTTAGCAGGTGGAGTTATGCCCACTCGATCTTTGCGTGGCCGTACAGCCTTCGCGCTGCCTCGACATTTGTCCTGTGGCCGCTTTTGTGGCCCACAACATTTAATAAGTTGGGCGGAATCCGGCAGAGAAACAAGTCGCCGATCAGGTCGAGCATTTTGTGCCGCGCGGGTTCGTCCGGCCAAATTGCTTGATTGCTGTAGCCGTCCTTCCCTAGGATCAGCGCAGTCGATAGGTCTAAGCCCTTTGCGAGTCCCATTGCCAGTAGCCCGTCCACTTCTTCTTCGAATGCAAAAGTTCTCGCGGCCGCGATTTCGTCTCGAAAAACAGAAGCGGCCAAGCTGCACTCAAACGACTGGAAACCCGGCCATCGATCACCGGAAATGAACTCGTACCGCCAGTGCCCCTCTCCTTTTCCAATAGCGACCGTGACGTCTCCATCCTTGTAGAAAACCCGTTCAAAGAGACTGAGGCTCGCGCTGCCAATCGTCGTGAGCCCAGCCTGTTCGATAGCTGCCACGTATTCGTCTGATCCTCCCGACATTGCAGGAAACTCTGGCTCAGTGAGGATTATGTCGGCGTCGGTCACTCCGTATGAACCTAGTGCGGCTAAGCAATGTTCCACGGTGCTCACATGTCCCAACCTTGTGCAACGAGACGTGTCTGTGACATTCTCGGGGCAGACGGCGACCGAATTCTCGCCGCAATGAAGCTTCAGCCCGTTGCGCGAAGGTTCGATACGCACTGTGACAGGTGAGCCGCTATGTAGCCCATGGCCCTCGATCTGTAGGGTCGACCCTACCGTTTGCCGAGCAAATTCAACGCTCATTTTTGAGTGTCTCAATCTCGTCTTCGAGCTTCTTAATGCGGTCTAGCAATTCTGGCAGCTTTCGAACAAGGGCCAATTGTCTTAAAGCCTTTTTGATCGGTTCAGCTGGAACTCCAAAATAGGATCCTGGCTCAGTCACATCGTGCATGAGGCCAGTCCTGCCGGCGAGCATGACATCGTCGCAGACGGTGACATGGTCTGCAAAGGCCACTTGGCCCCCACACACGACCCTGTCACCAATGACGACACTCCCACTCACACCGACCTGCCCTGCGAGGACGGTGTGGCGACCAATCCGGGAGTTATGCCCGATTTGGACGAGATTGTCGATCTTTGTCCCGTCACCTACGATCGTCGCGCCAGTCATGGCTCGGTCGACCGTCGAATTTGCACCGATCTCCGCATTTTCGCCGATGGACACACTTCCAACTTGAGGGATCTTCATCCGGGTTTTGCCGTCCCAAACGAAGCCAAATCCGTCACCGCCCAGCACGGCTCCACTCAGGATAAGTGCCCCCTCTCCCAAAGTCACATCCTGAACCAGAACGGCATGCGGCATGACAATGCTGCCTTGACCAAGGACACACCCAGGGCCGACGTAGGAGTGGGATTCTACGATCGCACCATCGCCGACGACGGCCCAATCGTCGATGACGGCATAGGGCCCGACCGAGGCAGACGGAGAAACTTTTGCAGCGGGCTCGACAATGGCAGTCGCATGAACACCCGGAGTTCTTCTGCGTATACGGTCAAAAACCGTCAAAATCCTGAAAAATGCGATCCGAGGAGACTCAACCGAGATCGTGGGTTTGTCTATCGGCGGTGCCGAGTTAGGGACGACCACGGCGCCGACTCCACTGGCTGCAGCTAAGGCCAAGTAGTCTTCGCCTTCCGCAAAAGTGATTCCCTCTGGGTCGTCTGTACCGACTGGCACTGGCCGCTTGATCATCACCGGGCCGCCCTGTGCGTTTCCGCCAGCAACCTTCGATAACTCTTCTAGCGTCCAGTCACGTGTCTCTGCCATTCCAGGAATTCCTTTGTTTTGTCTATGTCTGAGTTCCTCTTTGTGGACAAAACATATCCACGGGATTGTGCAAACAGTTGGGCTTGGTCGGCCAATCTCTGCTTAGTTGTCCAAGGCGCGCCCTCGTCCTCAGGTTGTCGTAGCGGCTTGAGTTTAACAGGTTCGACTTGGATCGAAACCGGTTTCAAAGCAGGCAGTTTGGCCATGTCTTTGATCAGAGACGTGTGGAGGTCATCGATGATTGTGGAGACCATCGTCTCAGCGGTTAGCCGTGCCCGCTCGTCCGCTTCGTCCAGGCCCTTGATTTTTTCTGCAAGCAGTTCGGTCTGAGCGGCGCGAAACTCTTGCTTTAGGGACTCGATTTTAGATGCGACGAGGCGCCGGTACTCACCATCAAGATCTTTAATCTGTTCTCGGAGCCGGCTAATCTCGGCCGACGGGTCTTCCTGCAGAAATCCAGGTTCCATGACCCTCACCTTGCCGTCGTCAGGGAACCCGGCTAGGGTGGACAAGCGGATCCATAGCGGGCCAACTGCCTTGGCATGCGAGTCAAAGGACTGCCTCAGGTCAGCGAACAGCGAGGCCCAGTTCTTGTCAAACTCAAGTCGCACCTTGGCTTCGGCAGAGGTGGATGTGGCCAAAGAGGCCGCTCGATAGGCGTCCCGCAATCGCTCAGTCGCTTGCTTCAGAGCTTTATCCTGGTTGGCCCTGGCTTCTTGCAGGGCTTCCTTGGCAAGCCCTTGTCCCGATCCAAGATAGAGTGTCCGAGCCTTGGTCTCCTGAATGCGGGGGTAGGGCAAGACCGGCTCATGTCCAGGATGGGAAGGCGCGTTCTCGGCTCGGGCAAGGGCTGGCAAGGGCACAGCGTCAAGATCGATCCATACTGCGACCGGCCTAGGCGAGCACCCTGCCAAGGACAGTGCCGCGACCGCCATTGCGCCCCACACAGAAGCCGTGTCCGCCATCTTCGATTATGTTAGACGTTTTGGATCAAGTTCTGTGGTCATTCCGGCGAGGCACCGCTAAGGTTGCACACGTGCCAATGTGTTGTCGGGGTCGTTTCATGTGCCGCCCGCGTTAGCTACATGTTTTCTCGTACCAGAAAGGACGAGCGAACCGCAACCTTGGCCATCGCGCCTCGAGCCACCCTTGGGCTCTGAAGTTCCAAGTGATTTCTTGGAACAACTAAACAATTTGCCGAACACTTACGACTGCAATTGAACTCCAGCCTACGATAACTGTCCAAGCAACTATGTAGCCTAAGGGATTGCAAAGCTTGGAGTCGCGAGCCACTTTACCGCATCTATCTTCGCCTTCCATACCGAAGTTGGCACAAAAGTTGACGGGAAATACGAAATCTTGACGGTTGAAGTTTTTTGGAACGAGTCAACAAATCGGCTTGGGGAATTAACATTAACGGAAGTTGTTGCATCTACCAATGGCGCCGAGCGAACATCAACTATTTCGTAGTTCCCTATAGTAACGTTGTACAGTGATATGACTTGAATAAGGCCGGGCGAGTCAACACTCGTAGTGATGTTGACTGTTAAGCGATCCAATTTGTCGCTTGCCAGCGTCGTCGAACAATTGAGTTGAATAGGAAATTCATTCTGGGAAGTAACGGGTCCTGGGTTTGCAACAAAATACTGTCCGTCAACAGATTGTAGCTCTGGCAAGCCCCCCGAGACATTCTTTCCTCGAACAAGAAGAGTGCTTTCTGGAGAGTGATCGTCAAGAACTTGCTTCACGATGAGTAGTCCATTTAAGCCATCCGAAAGCCCGACATAAATTGTGCCTTCCGGATCAATAGAGAAATTGCCTCTGGTGTTACACGGCAAATCTACGCTCCATATTTGAGATCCATCAGGGCGAAGCTTGAATATCTCGCCGTTCACGTTAATAAGATAAACGCTATTGTCATGCCCAACAACTGGACCATTCAAAAATTGGCTTTGGGTCGTAAACGACCAAGTGGTAGTGCCACTTGAACCATCCAACGCAAACACCTTCTGATTTGTACTGGAAACGTAAACTTGGCCAGCAGTTCCAAAAGCAGGAGCTCCCGATACTGGACCAAGAGCAGGTGCTACCCATCGGTTTACTCCCAAGATTGGATCGAGCGCGAATACACTTCCTCCAGATGTTCCAACAATCACCGACCCGTCGGCAGCACAACCGGGGGCGCCTACAGTACTCCCGAGGTTCCTAGTCCAAGAGACAGCTCCCGTAAGAAAGTTTATTGCAGTGACATTCGGCCCGTTGCTGACAATAACGTTCACATCATCTCTAGTGAAACAGACCGTGCGATAGCTTGCTGACGTAACTGTGTCCCAAATTGTTGCGCCTGTTACAGCGTCATAACGAACCACATGGCCA
>JAEURO010000042.1 GCA_016788345.1 Chthonomonadaceae bacterium | reverse complement strand
TCGGAATCACCGAGGACGGAGTCATTGGAGGTTTCGTGAACCCTACTTGGGATGGGCTCAACGCGGGTCGGCCATTTGTGTGGTCGGCGCAATTCGGACTCAAGTACATCGGCTACGAGGGGCAGTATGGTGTCCCCACCCAATTCGGAAAGAGTGGTAGCGATTACGAGATGAGCGGGAACGGCCAAGGCAACAACGCCTATCCATGGCTCTGGATTGGTTCCGCGGATCCTCTTGGCAAGGGGGCCGTCCTTGACGCGAGCGCGTTTCAAGGTCCAGACCAGGTCGCTATGATGTTCACGGGGTTCAACCCAGGTGACACGGGCTGCTTTGGAGGATGGATATACACCAATATTGGCCTTTGGGCTTCGGCCTCGACAGCCACGGCCCTTTATGACCGGTACTTGTTGGATCCTCAAAACTCCAACGCGGTTTTCGTTGCCCGAGGAACGGTGTCGAGCGGAGGAGTCAACGAGGCCCTCAAGCCTGACGCAACCCTTTTACGAGTGAAGGCGTCGACTGCCGACCCAGAGTCTCCTTTGGATCCCGTCACAGTCGAGTTTCAAACGACAGTGCCATTGACGAACCACAAAAACGCGTTTCATTGCACGGCGCGAGTCAACACGAACGGCTTGTTCGCTTACCACGTCGAGGTGTTCGACTGGTCGATCAACGATTGGGAGGTGACTGGCCAGGCGTACATGCCCTCGAATTTCTTGACCTACAACGTTTTTGGCGGCGACCTGACTCTGAACGGACGAAAGAATTACGTCCGTCAGACCGACGGGGCAGTAAAGGCACGTCTGCGGGTCAAGCAGGTCGGAAGCGGTCCGATTTCGCAAAACTGGGTCGTCGAAGTTGACCAGGCGAACTGGTGCTACGACAAGCGGACCACGGAGTAGTCCTGGTGGTTCGAACAATCTACTGTGCTGTGCTTTGTTGCGCTTGCTTCTCCTTTCTTTTTGCTCAACGTTACCACCTGACCGACATCGGTACTGGGAACGGCCTTCGCAGTCCGATCGGCAACTCAGTCAACGAATCTGGTGCTGTCGCAGGAGTGGAGGTGACGAAAGGATTTTTTTGGGACGAGTCGGCGGGGATGACGACGGTGAACTTTGGCCTAAGTGAAGTCCAAGTCAACGAAGTGAACGACTTGGGCACTGTCGTTGGTTGGGGGTTTCCAGACGACGGTCGCAGGTCGTTCGTCTGGGACAAGCAGAACGGCGCCCGTTCGATCGGGGTTGCCGAAGGTTCAGTGGGCAATGAGGCAGCGGCGATCAACAATCTCGGCCAGGTGGCGGCCCGGTCGTTCATGTCTGGGATGCCAAACAGGGCTTCGCTCTATGATCCTCTACATGGATGGTCGATTCTCGGAGCCCTGGATCCAACACGATCCAGCATTGCTACAGACCTCAATAACAGTTCTCAAGTGACCGGAATCTCGTACATTTGGGACGGCCAGAGAAACGTCGAACACACGTTCCTCTGGACCGAGGCGAACGGAATGGTCGACATCGGACTCCCGACCAACCGGCACGGCATCCTCGGCTCGGCCATCAGTGACGCTGGGGTCATCGTCGGGTACATGGACCTCTTCAACTTTGCACGCCATTCGTTCTACCGCACTCCGGACGGGGTGATCACCGAACTGATTCCGTTCCAAGGGGGTTCTGAGGACAACCTGGCCTGGGACGTCAACAGCCAGATGCAGATCGTGGGGAACATCGGTGTCCAGGGCGGACCCGATCCCTCGGGCGGCTATGTTTGGGATCCAGTGCAAGGCATGCGCAACCTCAACACATCGATGGACGCCTCCGGGGCGGGCTATTGGGTCTTCGGCGCCTATGGCATCAACGACCGGGGCCAGATCTGCGGCGGGGCGATCAAGAACGGCCAGATCCGCGCCGTTCGTCTGGACCCCATAGTGCCGGAGCCCAGCACTTTGACGATCGCCGGTCTTGGGATTCTGGTTGCGGCCTTCCGACGCAAACGGTCGCCGAAGGCATGACGAGGTAAGTGTTGGGTTCAGGTTGGGCCAGGTAACCTCCGACGCATGCTCCGCGAAGTCCATTCGACCCCAGACGCCCCGGCCGCCATTGGCCCCTATTCACAAGCCATCAGGGCGGAAGGGAAGTTCTTGTTCTGTAGCGGGCAGGTCGCTCTCCGGCCAGACGGGAGCCTTGTGGAGGGTGACGTACGCGCCCAGACCGAACAGGTCATGGCCAACATCAACGCCGTGTTGTCGTCAGCGGGCTTGAGCTTCGCCAACATCGCCAAAACCACCATCTTCCTGAGTTCCCTGGACCACTTTGCCACTGTCAACGAGGTCTATGGAGCTCACGTGGGAGCCAAACCACCGGCAAGATCGACCGTCGCCGTGGCGGGTCTGCCTAAGAACGTTGACGTGGAAATCGAGGTCATAGCGGTCTACTGATGGCACGGGTCGTCTCCGTTTCCCTTGGCACTTCAAAGCGGGACAAGATCCATGATTGCGAAATCTTGGGAACCCAATTCAGGATTGAGAGACGGGGGACGGACGGCGACAAGGCTAAGTTCAAATCCCTTGTTGAAGAGCTCGATGGCCATGTCGACGCCATTGGCGTAGGGGGAGCCGACATCTGGCTGGTCACCGAAAAGAAGAAGTACCCGGTAAAGGAGGTTCTGGAGCTTATCAAGGGCGTTAAGACGACGCCAGTCGTGGACGGTAGCGGGCTCAAGCACACTCTTGAACGGGCGACCATCGAGACCCTTCAGTCAGATGGCACGGTGGATTTTAGCCAAGAACGGGTGCTCCTCGTCAGCGCGGTGGACCGGTTCGGCATGGCCCAAGCACTAGACAAGGTCTGTCCAAACGTCACTTATGGGGACTTCCTTTTTGGGCTGGGCCTTCCAATTCCTATACGCAAGTATTCAACGGTCTCTAGGTTGGCCGATTTCTTGTTGCCGATCGTCACATGTTGCCCGCTCAGCTGGTTCTATCCTATGGGCGAAAAGCAGGAAGAGCGCAAGCCCAAGTGCAAAAAGGAGTTCGACTGGGCGACGATGATCGCCGGCGACTGGCACTACATCCGGCGATACGCTCCCGACCAAATGCCAGGCAAGACGATCCTGACCCAGACTTTACGTTCAGCCGACCTCGAGTGGTTGAAAGTGACCGGCGCCCGACAAGCCATCACGACGACACCAGTCATGGCAGGCGAAACTTTCGCGACCAACGTGATGGAGGGGGTTCTTTTGACCCTCATTGGAAAGCCTCAGGCCGATGTCATGGAGCAAGATTACTTAGAGATGTTGGCTCAATTGAGCTGGAAACCGAACGTGATCCCGCTCTAGTGGCGATGGGCGGGAACCCTTGACCCCTTAAGGAGGTCAATTCCCAAAAGTTCAGAAAAAAAACAACCTATAATTGGCAATAACATGCGATTAGTCGTATCTTTTTTGCTCACATCTTTGGGCGTAACATTGAGCTTGGCCAACACTCTTGATGGATTGACTTTTGCGGGTAAGCAAGGCTCCGTCTACGTACTTCTTCGTCCAGCGGCAAGTGCCCTTGGCATCACTGTCGATTACGATTCTCAGACCCAAATGGTTGAATTGAACGGGAAAAGGTTCAAAGAGTCTGACTTCCGAACCCTTTTCGACGGCACTAAGATTATCCCGGTCAGGGATTTTGAAGAATTAGGCGCCAGGGTAACTCATTGACCGTTGTTCTTGGACAAAAAAAGGTCGAAGTCAGCATCAGTGAGCAGAGGTTGAGGGCATGGCAAGGCGAGATCTTGGTCATGGAGACTAACATCAGTAGCGGAAAGCCCGGACACTCAACGCCACGAGGTTCATTCAAGGCAGGCCCAGCCAAGTCGGCCATGCATTATTCGAGGCTCTACAACAACGCGCCAATGCCTTGGAGCGTGCAGATCAATGGCCACGTCTTTATCCACGGGTACCGAAGCGTTCCCAGATATCCTGCGTCCCACGGGTGCATCCGCATGCCTATCAAGCGCGGCAACAACGCGGCAAAGTACTTCTATGAGTGGGTGGACCTTGGTACACCCGTCCACGTCAAGTCTGACTTTTCAGAAGTGTCTGAAGCGACAATCTTTAGGAAGTGACTCTGCCTCGGTAGTCGACCGGTCTCAGATAATAGTCGTTGATCGACGTGTCTGAGAGCATAGCTACGGTTGGAAGGTGCCTTTTCCAATGGGTGCCTTCCAATTTTTTCATGACGACCTGGATAGTTGCCATGTCATACCCAAACTTGACGAGCCTTTCTGGACGGACCCCATTCAACAAGTGGCTCAAGATAGGGTCTGCCTGTGCGTAAGTCACACCTAAGTCGTCTTCATCAGTCTGCCCAGCAACCAGGTCGGCGGATGGAGGTTTGTTGACGATCTGATCCGGTACTCCGAGATGCCTGGCCAGCTCCCAGACCTGGACCTTGTACAGGTCGCCGAGGGGATTGACGGCCGGTGTGTCGTCAGCGTGCCAAGTAAAGTAGCCCAACAGTCGCTCGGTCTTGTTGCTCGTTCCGATCACTAGCCCTTTCTCTTTCGCCGAAACGTCGTACAAGACCACCATTCGGCACCGGGCACAGACGTTCCCCAGCCTCAAGTCGTCTAATGGCCCTGGCGAGGCGGCCAGATATCCATCGACCATCGCCGTGATAGGGACGGTCAGCGATCGGATGCCAAGCGCGTCGATTACGGCCTTAGCGTCCGACAGGCTGCTCTCTGAACTTTGCGAGTAGGGAAGTCGTACGGCCGTCACGTTTTCTGGGCCGAAGGCTTTGGAGCAAAGAAATGCTGTCACGGCTGAGTCGACTCCCCCGCTGAGACCGACGACGGCATGAGACATCGAACGGTTTTCAACACACTCTTTTCTAAGGAACCTGACGAGCCAGTTTTGGACTGCCGACGGGTCAATTTCCAATCGAGCTGGCCTGAACCGTCGGCCAACCTCCGGGCGATATACTTTCACGACTACGTTGAGGCTACCTTGAGTTTAATGGAATAGGACTTTGAAACCCAACAGTCAATGGCGACGATAGGACATATGACATGAACATTGGGAAGTTCTTTTTGACTCTGGCATTGATCGTCATCGGAGTCTTGGTCGCGCTCAAGATCATTGGAACGATCCTGGGCTGGGCCATTGCCACTCTCATGTCGGTCGCCGTCCCAGCTGCCATTCTGGTTGCGGTCGTCTACGTCGTATATAGGCTGACATCACGAAAATCGCTCGAGGGCAAGCGCGGCATCCTTCCCTAAGACTCCGGGGTACAACGGCTCTCATGTCGTCGTTGATCTTGGCTCTCTTCATGGGGGCGACTCATCCTAAGTTTCCACCCAAAGGGGTCGTGGAACGTGACCAATATCATGTACCCATCGTTCGGGCAGGATCCTTCGGAGAAGCCTTGCGACTCATGGGGCGCACCGTGGCGCAAGACAGGCTCTGGCAGATGGAGACAAGTCGCAGGATCGCCCAAGGGCGCCTGGCCGAAGTTCTTGGCAAATCTGCCCTCGCAGGAGACCTCGATACGCTTAAGACAGGCTACACAGACGAGGAGTACACCGAAATGTTCGAGTCGTTGCCCCCACGTGCGAAAGAAGCCTATGTCTCATACGCTGAAGGAGTCAATGAAACGATCCAACTCCGGACGGCAAATGGCACGTTGCCTTCAGAGTATGAGAAGAACAGCCTGAAACCAGAAGAATGGACGGTGAAAGATTCACTGTCGATCGTCGTCATGCTTTCGCGCAGGTTTGGGACGGGAGGGGCAGGCGAGTTGCGCAACTTTGCCCTCTACCTTTACTTAAAGTCTCAGCCCTGCAAAGACAGAGTGCTTGATGTCCTTGATGACCTCGCCTGGCAGAACGATCCCAAGTCGATCCCGACCGTGTCACCTTCGGAAGACCCGCTTGCGAAGTCCCATCCCACATTTCCAACAGTAGACCGGGCGAAGACTTTGCGCCACCTGGATTCACTGCCGAAGGTTGGGCTTTTGGAGCTGCTCCCTGCAGTCCGGGCTGCAAACGGCGAGGACTCACGGCTCCTTGCAGAGTCTGTTCAGGCCCCATTCAAGACTGGAAGCTATTGCATGGTGGTTTCTCCGCGGAGATCGAGCACCGGAAACGCACTCTTGCTCAGTGGGCCTCAAATGGGAATGTCAATCCCCAGTATCGTGCACGAAATCGCCCTAGATGCTCCCGGAATAATAGTTGAAGGTATAGATGTGCCTGGAATTCCGGCGGTTGTGATCGGCAACACACCCTTTTTTGCATGGGGCCTGACAACTGGGGTCGCTGATATCTCTGACATTGTTTTTGCCAATCTTAAAGATAAGGACAACCAACTGTTCGGTGACCAAACAAGACCGGTAAAGAGGTTTAAGCGGACCGTCAAAGTCAAGGGCTCCGCCGACGTCACAACCGAGGTCGTTCGAACAGTCGATGGACCGGTGCTGCTCGAGAGCCTGTCGACCAAGACTGTTTTCTCGCAAAGGTCGAGTTATTGGATGAAAGAGGCCGAGAGTTGGGCAGCCCTTTACGACCTCTACGGGGCGAAGTCTGCGCAAGACATTGATTCAAAAGCTTCGCAGATAGCAATGAACATGAACTTTTTTTATGCCACAAAGGATGGCGACATTGGTTGGCGGTACATCGGCAGGTTTCCGGTGCGTGCCAGCGGTTTCGATCCGCGCTTTCCGACTCCTTCTGGCCCAGAAGCGGATTGGAAAGGGTTCTTGTCGCCAGACAAATCGCCCCACGTCAGTAACCCGAAGTCAGGTCTCATCGCCAATTGGAACAACAAACCCGTTTCCTGGTGGCCAAACTCTGACACTCCTGTCTGGGGAAGCGTGTTCCGCAATGAAGTCTTGTTGCGGCACTTGTCAACGCCCAAGCTTGCGCCATGGGATTTAGAGCAGGCCGCCTGGAAAATCGCCAGGGAAGACTCGGACACAAACTCGTGCTTCCGGGGATTTTTCCAGGGCCTTACTACAAAGCCTGCGGCCGACCGCCTCATGATGGCCTATGACGGCCAAACCCTCGGAGCACCATGGACCCTCTATCGGGCCGCGTTTGACGAACTGAGGCGCGACCTGTTCCTACCCCATACTGGAAATTTCACGAGCGACTCATATTTTCGACAAATCATCCAACCCTCGGTCGTGGCAAAAGCCATTAAGGGCCAAACCAAGTATCCGTTCTTAGGTAAAAAAAGCCCTGAGAAAGTAGCATCAAAGGCCCTCATCGCCGCTTGGGACGAGCTGTGCACGGCCAACGGTGACGAGCCTGCGGCTTGGCCCCTGACCGTACCGTTTTTCCGTGCTCCAGATGGTTCCCCAGTTTACTTTAGCAACCGGGGAACATACATCCAAGTCACGGAATTGGCCTCACGACCAGTTGGTCGAAGTTTGTCTCCGCCTGGTGTGACGGAAGCTGGGGCAGGAAGCGACTCCCAGGTGGGATTGGCCAAACAGTGGGTGCTCAAGCCAATGTGGAGGCTGAGCGACTGACCCCGACACGGGGTATCTTGTTTCTTCCAGCGTGCTCCCGTCGTCTAGCGGTTTAGGACATCGCCCTCTCACGGCGAAGATCGCGGGTTCGAATCCCGTCGGGAGTACCACCTCTTTTTGGGTTCAAAAGGCGATTTTGCTCAGGTTCGAAATTTGCAGCAACCGGACGGGATTCGAACTTGCAGGTTCCACTTCGATCTCAAGATTCAATTCAGATTGCCTTTCACCGTGTAGGGCGTACAGCGAACCAAGCCGCAGTGCAGCGGCCCAAGGCCGAGATGGTCGCGAACAACCAAACGGACTGAATTGTGCCGGTTGCGAGCAAAACAGACAAATCCAAAGTTAGATACAGCCCCATGATCCAAAGAGCCTCTCGCTGACTTGGGGCAGGCTCCAAGCGGCTTGTCGCCATCCGCAATACTAGATACGTGACGAGAGGACCTACCAGGACACTCACCCATGGGCCGGCGACATTGGCAAAGGCCTTATATTCATTGAGCGGTTTGCCGGGAGCCATGAAAGTCGAATAGACCCAAACGACGAGAACCGTCGCCAAGATGCCAAGGATTGTTATTCCAAGAACTGAGCCGACCACTCGGAAGAAGGACTTCACCGCGTCACCTCCGGTGGGAGGTTCGTCGCCTTGTAGAGACGCTTTTCCATTGGGATTGCTCCTGGCAAAAATGTGCCATTGGAAACATTTGCTAATGCTTTCGGAAGGAGACGTTTGAGATAGGCGCTCCAGCCAAAGCTCATTGCAAATGGGATGAACCATGGTTGCCCCTTGAGACCAGTTTGAGTCAATGTGAGTCTGGTTCCTTGCCCCTCGGACTTCAGTTCCCATTTCACCTGCATTGGGGGAGGACTTGGTGCCCCCGCCTTTTGAGGCCCATTTTGCCAACGCCAAGTCATTGAGTACGGTGGGGAAACATCGATGACTTCACAATGCACAATGCCAGTTGCGCAGATCGGGTCCGGATCGTACTGAAATCGAAACTGGGTCCCCACTGTCGGAGTTGAAAACGTGTTGGGCATGAGCCATTCAGCAAGAGCTTCGGGAGACGTTAGCGCACACCATACGTCTTCGATTTCATGTGGCAGAAGGATAGTCTTCTTAAGGGTTTTCATGGATTTCCTTTTTACTGAGGTAAGTGGACAGGTTGGAGAGCTTGTCGTCCCAAAATGCTTCGTAATGACTCACCCAATCGAAAACAGGTGTAAAGCCATCTGGGCTAAGTTCATAGAGGCGCTCAGTTCGCCGAATGGAAACGGTCACCATTCGAGCGTTTCTAAGCACGGCTAAATGCTCGGAGAAGCTGCTTCTGGAAAGTTTCCTCGTTTGCGAGACCTTTGTCCAAAGCTCATCAACGTTCAACGGCCCGAGGATCAAATGATCCAAGACTGACCGCCGAATGGGGTTTGCCAGGCACATGAAGGGGTCGAGTGCGACATCCATGCACCCATTATATCGGAAATTTCCGAAATATTCAATCGTTCGGCTAGCAACTGGTGGTAGGAGCGGGCAAGCTTGATCGATAGTGCCCCCGGAGTGCGGTTCTAAGAGCGTCCACTTCGGTGTACCAATATTAACTGAATCAAACCGTATCAGGATGTTGCAATCTAGCGAGACCGTCGGTGTCCGAACGAGTAGGATGGCGTTCGACCTGTCAGCAAGAAGTTTGGCCAAGAGAACCTCTCAGGCATCCAAATCGCCGTTTCGATTGAACTGGTAATCGGCGTTAACAAACACGAAAGTCAGTTCTTGAACACAACATGGATGTTTCGAAACTCGACCGTCATATCGACCCCTCCGTGCAGCTGAAGCGCAAGATGGCCGCTACGGCGGCCCTGCTCGTCCACGATGTCCGTCACGGTTTGCCCGTTGAGCCGGACAACATAGTGCGGGCCGGCAGCGGCGACTTCCATCTTGGCCCACTTTCCAGGCACAAACATTGTTTTTGCGTGGAGCGCGGCGTCGGGTTTAAAGATCCAGCCTCGTCCAGCCGTTTCCCAGATTCCGGCAACATCCTCGATCGCGTCGACTTCAGCTTGGAACCCTTTGACGAACGGTTGCTCGGCGATCCGCTCTGTACGAAAATAGAACCCGCTGTTTCCGGTAGAAATCCTGAAATCGAAAGTCGCTCTGAAATCGCCGACAGTCCTCTTGTAAACGAGAAGGCCCTGCTCGTCTTTGGTCGTACATTCGCCTTTGAGAACACCCTTGGAGACTGTCCACCGACCACCTCCGACGACCTCCCAACCATCGAGCGTCCTCCCGTCAAAGACTTTTTCGACAAGGACAGAACTCAGGAGCAAAGCGACCATGACTCATCTTGACACGAACCCAGGGACGATCGTGACCGAAGGCTGCGGCCATACTACTGATATGTGCGATGGGTTCTACGATCGGCCAATGGTCGGGCGGATAAAGCAGGTGTTTCATGGTGAGGAACAGCCCATAAATGTCACCGAGTCAGCGTAATCTGAGTTTTCACCTGAAATCATGACTATTCTTCAAAGAGCCCAAACCTACATCGACAGTCAACCTGAACCGAAGCGGACGGAACTACAATGGTTGCACGACTCGATCCGACAGACCTGGCCGGAACACGAGTTGTGGTTTCTTGACGGCAAGAACGAAGCGGGGAAGGTTGTCTCGAACCCGAACATCGGCTATGGGCGGTACACCATCGCATATGCCAATGGATCGACCAAGGAGTTCTTCCGGGTCGGAGTGAGCGCCAACACTAACGGGATTTCAGTTTATGTCATGGGGCTGCCGGACAAAGCCTATTTGGCCAAGGCCATCGGTGAAAGAATCGGCAAAGCCAATGTGACCGGGTATTGCATCAAGTTCAAATCGCTCAAAGACATTGATGTCGACGTGCTACTGGAGGCAATAAGAATTGGATTCGATGTCTCGTCGAGCAATGGTTAGTCGCCCTTAGCCAACGTAAACTTGTTGGTCCCCCCAACAGGTCTGCAAATAGTCGATCTGGCCCGCATGCAGGGTCGCGTGCCAGCCCGGCAAGCCCATGAGTTGGGTCATGGGTGCCGTCCATCCCTGCCCGGAGTCCAGCGTGAGTTCCACGTCTTCTGGCGACAAAGTGTCGAGCGCTTCAAGCACCTGGGACGTGCCTTCGCGAAACGCCTTCTCCATGTCCTCACGCGTCTTCACGGCGATTTCTTCGGCGTCACGCTGAGCGAGCCATTCTTCTAGGTTTTCCGGCTGAGGCAATTGTCGGCTGCGGATCATTTCCGCAAACCGGCCAGCGTAGAGAGCGGTGTGCGCCGCAATCCGGAGCGCCGACTTTGATGTCGGCGTCGGGGTCCAATTGAGTTTGTCGTCCGGCACATAGGCAAAGTTTCTTAAGAAAAACTCCATGCCGTTCACGGCCCTTTGCTTCGAGTTCTCGATTTGATCCAAGTTGGTCATCGTCAGTCGACCGCCTGTGTAGAAACAGCCTTCATGACTTCATCAGGCGTTGTGGTGCCAGCCAAAACTTTGAGCTTTCCGTCCTCTTGCATTGACTTGAACCCATGCTCTCGAACGGTGGCCAACAATTCTGGATATCCCGCACTGTTATGGATAGCCTGCTTGAGCGGCCGGTCAGCCACTACGAGCTCATAGACCCCGATACGTCCCTTGAACCCGCTGCCGTTGCATTCGGGGCACCCTTTCCCTTTCATCAGCTTGGCTCCGGGCATGTCCGTCGCTGTGCAACCTAGCTCTTCTAATTCTTCTCTCGAATAGGGAAATGGCTCTGAGCACTTACTACAATTCCTTCGCACGAGTCGCTGGGCCATTATTCCGACTAGCACGCCGCTGATCAGATAGGACTCTGCGTTCATGTCCAGCATTCGACCAATTGATTCGATCGAATTGTTTGTATGGAGTGTGCTCAGGACAAGGTGGCCGGTGAGGCCAGCCTGGATACCTATGGCCAGGGACTCTGGGTCTCGCATTTCGCCTACCATCATCACGTCGGGGTCTTGGCGCAGGAACGAGCGCATGACACGAGGGAAGCCCATCTTCTCAGTGACCTGGACTTGCGCGATGTTGTCTTCAAATTCATACTCAATTGGGTCTTCGACCGTCACAATGTTTCTCCTTTTGCGGTCTAGGAGGTTGAGCGACGCATAGAGGGTCGAAGTTTTCCCAGACCCGGTTGGGCCAGTGACAAGGATCAAGCCGTAGGGAACTTGAATGAGTTTCTTCCATTCCTCTTTCACATAGTCCGGCATACCAAGCCCCTCTAGATCGACTTTCATTGCCTGAGGGTCGAGCAATCGCATGACGAACTTCTCGCCGTTCATGCAGGGAATGCAAGACGCACGGGCACTGAGTTTGCGGTCGTTGTATTCCATGTCGATGCGGCCATCTTGGGGATCGCGGGTTTCATCTATCCGCATGCCAGCCGCCAGCTTGAGCCTCGCTAGAACGTTTGCTGCTTGTTCAGGAGGGAGCTGGCCGTTGTCGTGGAGGATTCCGTCTTGACGAAACCTGATGCGCAATTGCTCTCGCTCAGGTTGCAAATGGATGTCGCTCGCTTTTAGGTCGAGGGCTTGCATCATGATGTTGTCGACAATCCCCACAGCAAGCGACATTTCGTTGCCGCCCATTTCACGGATCGCACCAGACTCCCTAATGACCAGTCGGAACTTTTTCGCGGCTCCCCAATTGCCTTGTTCAGTAATGCTCATGGATCATCAGAGTGTGACCCGAGCGACGCCGTTCTTGCAATGGGCTGGGCAAGGCGAATAATGTTCTTGCCAAACATTGTATCGCTCACGTCATTAGTGATACGATTCAAGTCTTGAGTTTTCAATGCCAAACATTCTGGTCATAGTAGGTGGTCTTCTAGCCGCTTGGTTAGTTGTCTTGTTCGTGAGAAGCGAGCCGGCCGCTAAGCGTTCGCTCGTTTCGTGGATAGGAGCCGCGGTCGGAATCGTTTTGGCAGTTGTTCTGTGGACAAACCCGCTCTTAGGGCCGTGGTCGCCTCCAGTCGCGGGAATCACGGCAGGAATTGGTGTGACCCTTGCTTTGCTTGAGTTTCCTGACTCGAGTTCAAACCTCTACTTGGGAGCTCCGCTAGGATTGCTCCTTGTAGCGGTAGGTGCCCTTTCAACGGAAGCTGTTGCAGGCAGCACTACGGCCATGGCAGTCCTTGCGGGGTCTGGTGCCGCGGCTGCCCTTCTTGCGCTGAACCAACGCGGACAAGCTGCTGGGGCTTTCGCGATAGTAGGGTCAGGAGCGCTGTCAAGCCTTGTGCTTGGAGGGACGGCTGACCTGGCCGACGCCACTTCAGTCCTCGTCAACCTCCTAGTTGCCGCGCTTTTAGCACTACTTGCCGGCCATGGTCTATCGAAGGTGACGTTTGGATCAAAACTAGGGTGGCCACCTGTGGCGACCGCCTTGGGCTTCACCGGACTGACCCTCATTGCCACTCTAAAGCAGTCCCTCGCGCCAGACCTGCCATTGGTCGCGTGCGGCTCGGCTCTTGCCGCGGTCACACTGTCCGTTATTGCAAAGTCTGGCCAAGACCACAGGACATCTGTCCTTACTGGCTCGCTCGTGTGGCTTGGTGTCGCGACAGTCGCTTTTAACTTGTGCAAGGGATATGGACTCGCGGTAGCTGGGGTTGTAGCAGTCCTTGCTGGCCTTATCGCTGGCGAGCGAAGACTGCTCGCCTGGCTTGCGCCCCTTTTGGCGATGGCCGTTTACCGAATGGTCAGGTACCTGCAGCCGGACACATCCAAGGCGTTTGACATCGGGCAACATTATGTGATCGTCGGTTTGGTCCTTGGTCTGCTCGTTCCTGGCATGTTGGTCGTCTGGGCCCGTCGGTCAGGGGGCGGTGACAATGGACGGGCCATGTTTGCTAGCTTGGGGGTGGTTTTTGGTGGATTGGCCGCTTTGGCCGGTACATCGTTGGCCGTGGCGTTTCTCGGACCGAAAGGTAGCAGCGGCTTAGTGATCGGGCTCCTACTCAGTCCAGTCGCGTCGGCGATGGGTGATGAGCCTCCAAAATCTGGCCTTCCGGTGGCCGTGGCCCTGTCTTTGTGGGCTGCTGTGTCACTAAGTGTCATGTCCATGTCCCAGGACATGGCGCGTCCGGAAAAGGCCAGACTGATTGGCCTTTACGGGTTACCGGTCCTTGGGCTGGCCGTAGTCGCTTACCTGCTCATCCGTTTCATATCTGACCGGGCAACTCAAACTGGGGCAGCGTGACTCATATGAAATCGATTGGTGGCGTTCTAGGTACCTTGGGTTCGATTCTCCTTATGGCGTCCGTTTGGTCTGTCGGCCTGACGGCAGAGATACCTCTTGGGGGGGTGCATGGGGTTGTGACAATGGAGCCCAGCAAGAAACCCTTGCCGAACGCAGAGGTCATCCTTTCCCCGAGATTTGAAGTGCCTGAAGACTCAAAGAACACTTGGATTGTCCGAACAGACTCGCTGGGTAGGTATGACGTTAGGTCATTACCTGCCGGGAACTACTCTGTGAACGTATACGGCAAGTCATATTCGACACAAGACGAGCGGCTCTCACTTGTCATCCAAGAAGGGAAATCGGCGACATATGACGTCAAGACGACAAGGCTCTATGCAGACCTTCAAATGTCGGCGAGCCAACGGGTGTATCTGCCCGAAGAAAAGCCCAAGCTAACCTTGTCCGGCTTTACAGATGAGGAGTCTGCTAGGTTCCAAGTTTACAAGGTGCCTTATGAATCGGTCTTTGAAAAAAGAGATCCAGCGACCGTCGTTCGATCCATCGTCGCCAACCGAAATGTGGTTGAACCCAACTCCATGTCAGGGCTGGAAATCACATTTGATGAGAATCGTAACTTGACGCGAAAGGACGCCGAAGGCGAGTTTGTGGAGCAAGTCGACCTGCCAAGTTTGCCCATCGGGCTTTACGTCGTGCGTGGCAAGGTAGGAAAGGAAACCAAGTACCAATGGCTGAGCGTCACAAGCCTGGCTCTTGTCACGAAGGCCCAGGGGAACCATGTCCTTGCCTATGTCACTGACCTCAAAACAGGAGTGCCAGTCTTGGGGGCCAGGATCTCCTACGCGAATAAAGCCTCTCTGATCCCGGCGGGCGCGACGGACGCGAATGGGCTGCTAGAGTTCGTCCGAGGGGCCGACATGTCGACTGGCCTCGACGACAACGAAACGAAACTGGTCATCGCCGACCACAGTGGTTCGCGGGCATTTACCTGGTTCTACTCCGGGAGCGATTCTAACGCAGGTAAGACTGCATTCTGGGTTCAAACCGACCGTCCTGTCTACCGGCCAGGCGACACGGTCCACTACAAAGTCGTCGCACGGACGGATTTGGGAAGGACTTACGAAGTTCCTAATGGACAAGTCTCTGTCCAAGTCATGGACTCTGACGAAAATGTCGTCGGCCAACAATCTCTTACGTTGACGCCGTTCGGTTCGGTTAGCGGAGACTTTCGTATTGATGGTCAGGCCATGCCAGAGCCGTACAGGCTCAAGCTGTCCCACGGAGCAAGTTCTGATTTCCACGATGTTCCGGTGATGGCCTACCGCAAGCCGGAGTACATAGTCACTGTCCGCTCCAAGAGTAAATCTGTCATTCGCGGCGACTCAGTTGAGTTCAAAGTCCATGTAGAGAGTTATACGGGCGAACCTGCGGCAGGGCAAAAGCTGACGGCCACACCTTATGTGCGGCCTGACTGGTCCTACACCCCGTTTGAAGACGACTATGTCGAAAACGATGGTTACGACTATCTTGGGGACATGTTGCCTGCCCTTGAGTCGGTCACCAATGACCAAGGTGACGCGACCCTTCTCGTTCCGACAACGGGCCCGGAAAGCGAGGCGCTCGATGCAACCGACTCGACCATGACACTGGAGGTCGTTGCAGAAGACCCGGGTGGAAGAGGGACTGACGGGAAAGGGGCCGTCCGTGTGGTTAGAGGTGAATTTAGTCTGGCAGTGATGCCGGACCGGTACATGGCCGAACCTGGCCAGCAAGTGACCTTGACTATCAATGGTAAGTGGAACGAAGATGGACAAGCTTTAGTTGGGCAAAGCCTGGACATCGAGACAGGACACTTCCGATGGACGGGTAACAGCTCTGTTTTTGTTAGAGAAGGCCTAGACAAAGTGTCCCTCGACTCGTCAGGGCAAGTCGGTTACTCCTGGAATCCGCAGACTACTGGCGAGTCAATTGCCAGAATTTCTGCAAAGGACAAACGCGGCAACACCGTTTTGAGTGAAGTTGTGGTCTGGGGATCTGCGCCTGGATCGTCTCCGGCTGGGCCCGTGCCTGACCTCTCCCTGACACTTGACAAGCCTAGCTATCTTCCAACCGACTCGGCCCGCGCACTTGTCCGGACCAACCGGCCTGGCGGTGCAGCGCTCATGACTGTAGAAGCCGAGGGAGTCCTTTGGAAGTCCGTAGTGAAACTCTCTGAGTCGACCACGATTGTCCCGATTCCTCAGGTTGACGCCTATGCGCCTGCCGCGACTGTAAGTCTGTCTTATGTAGTAGACAAATCCTACTTGTCGGCTCAAAGGACGATCAAGGTCGATTTGGTCCAAAAGCGCCTTAAGGTCGAATTGACACCTTCATCGAAAGTTTTGCAGCCCGGAGGATCAGTTGTGTTTCAAGTCAAGACTACGGACGAGGCGACCGGTGCGACAGTCCCGTCAGAAGTGGCAGTTGGAGTTGTCGACGAGTCAATATATGCGATTTCTGAAGACGTCAACGATCCAGTCAAGAGCTTTTATCCTCGTCGATGGTCCACTGTACAGACAGCGTATTCCTTCCCCGAGATTTACTTGGACGGTGACGAAAAGAACCCGGTCGCACCAAAAG
>JAEURO010000041.1 GCA_016788345.1 Chthonomonadaceae bacterium | reverse complement strand
CATAGCCTCCGGCAAGAGGTGAAACGTACGCAGGGTTTTCGGAAACTTGTTGGCCAGTCACTGTGCAAGTCAGCCATGAAGGGTGGACTCCTTCGGCCTCCAGAAACTTGGCGAGGGCCCAGACCATCGTGGGAGACGCCGCTTCAGCCTTCTCAAGGTGGGCCAAAGAGTCGGCCAGTAAGGAAAAGAGACCCTCATGCGGACTCTCATAGGGTAGCGCTGTCCGGAACAGCTCGATGAGTCCGACCCCAGCCAATGTCCTCCCATAGTCCGATCGGATGGTAGGGAAAGAGGTCATGGGTTGCACCTGCGTGACAAACCGCCTGTTTCTGCCCACGGCCCAGTGGAAAACCGCCCGTACCATGGGCTCACTTGACCCAGCCAGCCGCGAACCGGCTTTTCGGGCTCCGCGTGCCAGGACGTCGATCTTGCCGAATTCGTCCGTAACGAGTGTCAGCCTTCGGTCAGACTCACCCGAGTCTGACCGATAGACGACGATGGCGTCCGCCGAGACCTCACTGGCCAAAGGCTTTTTGAAGCGCCTGGATCCACTCGACCCATATGTAATACATTCGGTCGATGACAAGGGCAAACCTGGCCATGACCGTGCTTCCAAAGATTGCTCCAAAGCCAATCATGAGTGTCCATCGCCCGATCCTGTTGAACGTAGACATGGCTCTGTTCTTTGTGTCGAAGCTGTAAATAAAGTACGACAGGGAAGACAAGATTGCTATGACAAAGATCAAGTTGTTAATGGCTTGGCTTGGATAGATCTGCTGATTGAGGGCTTTGATCTGGTCAGGGGTCAGCCCAAACTTGTCTGGCTCGACAAATGACGACCAAGTCGTTGGGATGATCGGCTGCATCGACGAGTAAATGCCCGGAGAAGCCGTGTCCCAATAGTTGAGCAACTGTTGCCCAGCCCATAACCCCAGGATTATGCCGATGGGTATTCGGCTCATCCAATTGTGTTTGCGGCTGAATACCGTGTAACCCAAGAGTCCGATCGGCAACAGAACAACGTAGAGGAACATGGCCGGTTGAGTCACGTTGCCTGCGTCATCCATTTGTCCGGTCATTCGCTGGATCCATTGCGGATACAGACTCTCTTTGTACATGGCAACGACCATGTATCCGGCGGCCAAGCCCAAGAAGACGTGCTCAAAGAACCTGAAGAGTTTGGTCTCTTTATACAGGATGCTGTAGAGCCCAATAGTACAGGCCACACCCCCGGTGATTTTGACTGCGTCGATGACGTTGAGTTGTTGTGGGGTCCAGGGCATTAGGCTTCATCTCCTTGGGGTTTCGACTGGGCGCGTGCGACAAACATCATTACGTTTCCAGTCACGACTGTAGCGATCAAGAGCAGGATCGCGCACATGAATGACAAGAAATATCTATTGCCGCGGTCAAGGGTCTTTCCTACCGTGATCGGTTGGGCGGTCTTGTCAGGTTGTTTTGACCACTTGACCGACTCCTTGGTCTCCAAGTTGAGGCCATTAGCCATCAAGTATTCGATGTCGAACACCCCCTTGAGCCCAATAGCGACGCCTTTGAGCTGACCGCTTTGGAAGTAGGGAAGTGCCGATGGTCCAATGACACCAGTGCACATGCATGCGAGGGTCGTCTTGGCGGACAGTCTTTCGATGGCACGGTCGATTGTGTTGGAGGCGGTCACAACGATATACATGGGAACGTCTCCAACAGACTTGACATTTGACAAGACTGGGGAGTCGAAAGCAGACCTTTGTTTGCCTTCTGCGTCCCGGATCGACTTCTTTTCAAAGACTTTGCGCACGTCCCCGCCAATAGCTTGCAGCGTCCCTTCGGCGTTGGCAAAATAGCCGAGGTCGACGTAGTCTTCAAACGGTTGGTAGGCTGGCAGTCCGAGGGTCTTGCGCTCCTCCATGAGTCTAAGCAAAACTCCGCGAAAAACCCCTGGAGCTTGTGCGTCGCCTACGGAGAAGATGGCAAATTTTGTCTTTTTTGCCATGAGGATCCGGAGCAAAGCTTCTAGGTGCCCAGAATTTTCGCCCCTCGTCGATGTTGTCCAATCTGATTCAATGAAGACGGTCTTGCCTTCCGGAATGTTGGAAACGGCCTCATAGAACGCGTTGGAATAGTCGTCCGTGATATTGTTCAGTTTCTGGTCGCACCGCAGGGGGATCACCGTCACCAGGATGAGCAAGCCGTAAAGAATTCGGCGATCAATATTGAGCAGCTTTTCCTTGATCATACGGATACGCCTCCCTTTTCGAGGCCGAGCCAAAGTCGTAGCCCCATGGCCAGGGCTCCGAGCAGGATTCCAAAGTCAACTGCACGCAAGGCAGGGGTCTGAAGATTGCCCTTGACCCAGTTCGCCCAGTCTGAAATCTGGAGGTTATGGAAGAACCCGCCAGGGTAGGGAATCGATGGATCGGCGTTCGGGATGTTCATTCCTTTCGCCATTTGAGCGATCATCGTGTTCCATTGGAACATGATGGGTGAGAGAAGACTGAGCATCAGAACGAGTGCACTCGCCATCATGACTGTCGACTCGACGGATCGGATCCTGAATGCCCGGTATGCGGCAGAAAGGATGAAGAAGGCGATCAGCGAGAACATGACGCTGTCCATCTGCAAGAGCAGGCCATCGAACATGATGTCCTGCCCCACGTTGAAAAACCCCCAGTTCTCACGGTCCACTAGCTTGCCTGCCTTGTCCTGAGATCGAAGGATGTAGTCTACAAACCCAAAAACTGAAATCATCGTCGCGGAGACAATCAACACCCAACTGAAGCCTCGGTCAGACTGTCGTTTGATGATTTTTCCAAAATGGATCCTGGCAAGCGAGTACACACCAAGCCCTAAAAGGAACGAGGTGAGAATATTAGCGACATCTGCCAGAAGTGGTAGCGTGTCACTTAGCCCCTTTCCGACCTGCTCGACCATGCCGTTCGGCACTTGGTCTGGCTTGAGGTTTACTGGCCTTGGCCAAAGCCAGTAGAGCACATAGATCAAGCCGCAGAGGAACGTCCCGATCGAGACGATGGGCCGCCGAAAATTCGCCGGCACTTTGCTCAGGCCAATGGCTGCGCCAGCGGCAAGGAGGAAAGTGACTATGAGGCCAATAAGCCATTCGGTGGAATAGGGCTTGACGGCGAGCGGCCCGTATTCGACCTGGGCGAGGAGTTCCATCATTGCCCTTCACCTGCTGGTGCTGGCTTCTTTTGTCGCTCGACGATGAGCTGTTTTTCGTTGTACATGGGGTTAAAGAGCCTGTGGACAAAAGTGTCCGACTTCTTGATGAGTTCCGGCTTATCAGTCTTGGCCCATCCTTCTGCGCTTTCAGCGTCGCCTTTTTGATCGTCGGTCAAGGCGGCCCAGACCTCGGGGCTTGCAGCCTCAAGTGGTGCCCTGTGTTCGTTGACCATTCTTGTTCGGTCAACACTTAGCCATAGGAAACCTATGCTGATCGAGGCTGTGATTAGGAGCTTGCACCAATCTTGGCCGACCAAGCTGCCCACAAGCAGCGGTTGGCGGGTCAGGTACGCGCTGGCCGCATAGAACTCGTCGCCTATGAGGACGTAATCGCAAGCCGCAATAAAGAACGGTGTCTGAGACTTTTCTGTCGAGCCAGCAACTTGGATCGCACCAATGCTGTTAGCGGACTCAGCAAAAATCAGTGATTCTGCAAAGAATTCGCCAAGGAAGAACGCAGCGGCAACCCGTTCTCGAAAGATCAGTCCGCTGACTGTGGCCGCAAACGCAAACTGCCTGTCGGTCAAAAAGCGGACTGAGTCAGTGTCAAATTTTTCCGGAACACCCTGCTCTTGGTAGACGTCCCTTATGACTTCCTGGGCGACCGTATAAACCGCGGCATTGGCCACGCATAGCCTGATAGGCGTGCCAAACTGTGCGGCGGCCTTGGTCACGTGTGCATAAATGTTGATGGCCTGAACCGAGATCGCGTTGAGATCGCCTATCCCTGGAACCATGAGAACCGGCCGGCCCATCTCTGTTGCGCGGCCGATTGCGTCGTCGATGGCGTTCAAGCCGGGAATTCGGCGTATGAAGAGGTCTTTGCCTCTTTTTTCGGCGCGATGAATATTGTAAAGAATGAATGCCACCATCGTGATCACGAAGAGCATTCCGAACCAACCTGTGTCAAGCCACTGCATGGGTGTCCTCCGGAGGGGTGTCGCCCCTAAGTCTCGATTCCTCTAACCTCTGAATCAAATTCTCCACCGCCGAACGGTCTCCCAGCAACCTGCTGTAGTCGTTCACCGCATCGAACCCAAAAAATGGTATGGCCATTGGAGAGGCGACCACCCTCGCCTGCCCTGCTAGTCCGGCAAGGGGCTTGTGCATTTCAAAAAAGAGTATGGCCGGGGTCTCGAGATGGTGGCGGTGAATGCGCTCGACAATATTGTCAATCAATTCCGCCTCCTGCTCCGGAGTGAGTTTCGTTTCCCAAAACTTGTTCATGTGTTTTCCAGAGTTCGGCTATTTTGTCCAATATGGCGTCCTTGTTGCCAGAGTATCGCAAAAAAAGTCCACGAAAGGCGTCCAGACGGTGAGGTTTGTCGAATGGGCTGAGCCGTACGCCGTCCGCACGTTCTTCCAGACGGGCGACCTTGTCCCAGGTTATCTCGGAAACTGAGAATCCACATTTTTGTTTGGCTCCATACTCGTTTAGAGTGTATTTGACGGGGAAATAAAGTTCGGCGGTGGACACAACGATCACGGTCACCCCGATGATCGAAAAAAGGACATGGTGCATGACAACAAACCCGATCAGGGCGGCTGCCAGCGCCGCAACGACAGCCACCACTCGCCGTTTTGGGTCTCGCTCCCATGCTCGATACTCCCAGTGAAGCCCGTTGTCCAACCTGACCATTATGGTCACTCTGAGCGAAGGGCTTCGATCGGGCTCAACTGAGAGGCCCGTGCCGCGGGATAAATTCCAAAGATCACGCCGATCAGGGCCGAAAACGACACGGCGAAAAGAGCTGTAGCCGGGTCGAACGCCATATTCAGTCCATTTTTTGTTGGGAATTTGGTCGCAATGGTCACGGCCGTGACTCCTTGGCCCACGAGCCAAGCAATCGCCATACCGATCAGACCTCCAACAATCGACAAAAAGGCAGATTCGACCAAGAATTGGACTAAGATTGCCGATCTATGCGCGCCAACAGCCTTTCTTAGACCGATCTCCCGCGTCCTTTCAGTCACGCTTACGAGCATGATGTTCATGATTCCGATACCACCTACGAGCAAAGAAAGTGCCGCTATTCCGGCTAAGACCGCACCCGCGACGCCCAAAATCGTGCCGAAAACATTGACGATCGACTCGCGGGAATCCACGCGATAGACGGGCTTGTTGCCAGATTTCGCCATCAGGGCTTCCCAAACGTTGTCCATCCCCTGTTGGACGGTATATCCTGGTTTTGGCCTGCAAGTAACATATGAGATTGCGTCGCCGCCAAGCCATTTCTTCTGCGCAGTCGAAATGGGCATCCAGATGTCTTTTCCGTTCGATTGTCCCATAATGTCGACCCGGTCCATCACTCCCACGACCTCAAGGGTCAATCCAGAGAAGTTCACAACACCGCCAAGGGGTTCACCCTCAGGGAACAACTTTGCCGCCACCTCGTTCCCAATCAAGCAAACATTTGACATTGAGCGCACGTCTTCGAGTGTCATATGCCTTCCCTGGACAGTGGCAACTAGGCTCAATTGGGCTTGGTTCTGGTCCGTGGCAATGACCCGAGGGTCTTTCAGTTCGTTGTCATTGCGCTTGACTGGTCGGCCCTGGATGAGCAAGATCCCAGACGCAAGTTCGACCTTTGTCGCCCTGTCTCGGATGAAACTGACGTCGTCCATAGTCATCTTGCCCACAGAGCCTAGCCCCTCACCTTTTAGCTCGCTGGGATTGAAGAACACGATAATGGTGTCGCTTCCGAGCTTCTTAATCTCGTCGGTCAGAAAATGTGTAAACCCGTTTTTGACCTCAATGATCATCGACACGCTGGCGACACCGATGATCACGCCAAGCATAGTCAGGAATGCCCTCAGTTTGTGCAACCGCAGCATATCGAGGGCAACTCGGAACGACTCGAAGAATCCCATTACTCGCCACTGACTGTCAAGTCCATCATTCCCTTGCGTGCAGGGCCATTGAACTTGGGCTTGAGCACTTTTGTACCAGCCACGACCCCGTCGACAATTTCGTAGTGTGTGGTCGACTTGGCTCCGACAGTCACAGCTTTTCTGGTCCCTTCCTTCGATTGTTTGCCCGGCAACGTCACAAAGTATCCGACGGCGTCTTTACCCACATAGTCGACCGGTAGCCGTGCGACCGCCTTTCTGTTGACTACCTTCATTGTACATTTGGCAGACATGCCGGACTTGAGCTTGCCTTTTGCTGAGTCTAGCGTGACTTCGACTTCGTATTTCACTACGGCTTCGGTCGATCCGGCGGAAGCCGCGACATTTGTCGGCGCGATCTTGGTGACTTTTCCCTTGAAGCTTTCGTCCGGAAAGGCATCGACGAGCACGTCCGCTGAAGTCCCTAGCTGGAGCTTGGCCACATCGATCTCATTGATGCTCAATTGCGCCAACATTTGGGAGCGGTCTTCGATCTTGACGATCGTGGTTCCGGCACTGAAACTGTTGAGGCTCGAAACAAGTTCCCCGACTTGAACCGCCCTCTTCGTGACGATCCCATCTAGAGGAGCGACGATCCGCGTCTCTCCCAATTGCCTCTGTCCATCGCTTAGAACGCTTCTGAGCTGCGAGACACTGGCCAATTGCTGGTCCCTTGAGGCGATCATGGCCTCAATGTCACGAACTTGGTTACGTGCGTCGCTCACTTCCTTGACTGCCCGGAGATATTGCTCCCTTTTGACTCTGTCTTGGATTGTGTTCGCATTAGATTGAGTCAGGGTCGACTTGGCCTGTCGGACCCTCTCCTTTGCCTGGCTCAGTTCCAACGATTGAGATCTGGACAACCGATCCAAGTTTTCTTTTGCCGTCCTGAGTTTCGACTCCGCCAGTTGTTTTTGAAGCCGTGCGGATTCGGCGTCGCGTCTTGAAACGTACCCTTCCTCGAGGAGCCTCTCGGTTCGTTCGATCTCTAAGTTTGCGTTTTCAAGTGCAACTTGGGCGTCTCTGAGGCTGACTTCTGCAGCCGTTCTTGCATTGGGTTGCGTCACATCGCGAAGCTCCTCATAGGCTTGGTTGGCCTGCGCGAAAGCCGCCTCAGAGGAATCGATTCCGGATCTTGTCAGAGTCGGTTGGATTCGAAGTTCCATTTCGACCTGTCGCAAGTTAGACTGGGCCTTGACGAGGGCGTTTTGGGCCGAAACGCGCCTTTGAGAAATCTCGATAGATTGTCTCCGGACCCCAGCCTCGGCGCCGCGGACTTGGGCCAAGTTCTGAGCCACCTGAAGCTGTGTCTCCTGGGGATCTATCTCTGCAATGACTTGGCCCTTGTAGACCAAGTCGCCCTCATCGACATAAAGAGCTTTCACCCGGCCACTCACCCGGCTCTTGACTTCCACACTCCGCTTTGCGTTGAGAGAACCAGTCTCAATGACTTCGACGGTCACGTCCCCGGTGTCGACTATTTGCTCTGAAACAGGCTTAGGCTTGCTACCAAGACCACAACCCTGCAAGATGAGAGTCCCAGTAAGGATCGCAAGTGTGCCGAGGCGCCGCATGGTGTACATGAATTGTCCTAGCTCAGTATTACCGGACACAGCGCCTAGCCGTTTCGTACCGTCCTATCGGCTCTTGCTTGCGAGCGCGCGCGCAGAAAGGTCCATGCCCCATGCGGTGTTGCGGTTCACAATGCTCCCATATGTTGCAGATCGACCGCATTGACGTCTATTACGGCGCGATCCAGGCACTTTGTGACGTGAGTTTGAAAGTTGAACAGGGCGAAGTCGTTTCGATCATAGGCAGCAACGGGGCAGGAAAGAGCACCCTCCTTAGGGCTACTAGTGGGTTAGTCAGGCCGAGACAAGGGAACATCAAGTTCTGCGGGCAGGAAATCCAATCAGTTCCCGCAGACAAAATTGTCCGGATGGGCGTGTCCCAATCCCCCGAGGGCAGGAGGATCTTTACAAACATGTCTGTGCAGGAGAACTTACAGATGGGTGCATTTACCCGCAAGGACGGGGAAATCGACAGTGACATGTCAAAAGTCATGGATAAGTTTCCTAGAGTGCGTGAACGCCTCAAACAAAGCGCCGGAACCATGTCTGGGGGCGAACAGCAGATGCTGGCCATTTGTCGAGCCATGATGTCCCGACCCAAACTCCTACTTCTGGACGAACCCAGTATGGGCTTGGCCCCGAACTTGGTGACGGAGATTTTCAACATTATCGGAGAACTTCATAAAGACGGGGTCACAATTTTGCTGGTGGAGCAAAACGCGCATCGTGCGTTGGAAGTCGCCAACCGGGCCTATGTCCTAGAGACAGGCAACATTGTTCTCGAGGGGCCTGGTAAAGACCTCTTGGACGACCCGAGGGTGAAAGAAGCCTACTTGGGTGGATGAAACCGGCCCCTCTCCGGTTCGAGAGCCTGCAGGCCTCTCACATCGATGCGATCATGGAGATAGAGAAGCAGGTCCACTCTGCGCCCTGGTCGCGGCAATCGTTTGAAAACGAGGTCGGGCATAAAGACGGTGTGTTCCTTGTTGCGTTCAAGGGCCCAGCAATCGTTGGCTACGCAGGTGCCTGGACGATAGCCGAAGAGGCACACGTCATTACTGTTGCTGTCGACCCTGGACAACAACGTCAGGGCATTGGTCGACGGCTCGTCATTGAGTTACTGGAGCGCACAAAAGTCAAGGGGGCCGAATGCGCGACTTTAGAAGTGAGGGTCAGCAATGAGCCGGCAATAGCCCTCTACGAGTCGCTTGACTTCATATCCGTGGGGACTCGCAAAAAATACTATCCTGATAATCGCGAAGACGCGCTCGTCATGTGGAAGTACTCGTTATGACGGGAGCTGCCGCCCTTTTCGACACCATCGTCGCGCCAATCACTCAGACCGGCGGCGCAGTCGCCGTCGTGCGCTTGAGTGGGGCAAAGTCCGTGGCTATTGCAGAGGTTGTTTCCGACTGGAGACAAGGGCCTGCAGGCTGGGCCACGGCTAGACTTGCCCAATTTCGACACGGTGACGAGGGGATTGTGACTGCTTTTCAGCCGGCAAAGAGCTACACAGGTGACGAAACCGTCGAAATGTCGATCCACGGGTCTCAAGCAAGTGTGGGCGCCCTCTTGGAGGCCTGTCACAAGGAAGGAGCTAGACTGGCCGAACCAGGTGAGTTCACTTATCGTGCCTTTATGAACGGTAGGATTGACCTGACACAAGCTGAGGGTGTCAGGGACACGGTCCTAGCTAAAACCGAAGCCCAACTCAGACAGGCCAACTCACTTCGAGACGGCCACTTGCGAGAGCAGGTAGCTGGCCTCCAAGACCAACTCCTTACAGTCCTTGCGGCTATCGAAGCTTCGACGGATTTTAGCGAGGAAGTCGGTGAGCTTGACCGTGCGGCAGCACAAAATCAGATCGGGTCTGTCCAGGTCGAACTTTCGAAATGGCTGGCCCTTTCCCAGTACGCCGCCTTGATCAGGGAAGGTGCCACGGTCGCTTTGATTGGGAGGCCAAACGTAGGGAAGTCATCGCTGCTCAATGCATTGACCGGTACCGACCGTTCCATTGTCACAGCGCACCCAGGCACAACCCGTGACACTGTAAGCGAGACCATAGACGTACAAGGAATCGTTGTCCGATTTATTGACACTGCTGGGATAAGAGAGTCACTGGACGAGATCGAACGTCTTGGAGTGGAAAGGTCTCTTGCTGAAACCAACTCGGCTGACGTAGTTTGGTTCGTTTATGACGCTTCCCAGGGTTGGACCGAAGCTGATGAGGCGGCCATGCCAGACAGGCCAGTCACCCTCGTCGCGAACAAGTGTGATTTGTTGTCCGATGTGTCTGGACTTCCACGAGAGCCAGCATGGCCAGTGTCGGCGTTGACGCGGGAAGGGGTCGCCGATCTTTTGGCAACGTTGGTTCAAGATGTTCCAGGCGCAGAGCCTCCACCTGTGAATCGACGGCATAGCGCCCTGATCGTTGAGGCGATCGAATCTCTTGATGCAGCCACTAACACGCTGGCGAGCGCGGTCCCAGACGATATGGCGACGGTCCACATCCGTTCTGCAATCCGGATTCTCGGTGAAGTGACTGGAAAAACCGCCTCGCACGACGTCATCGAGCGTGTGTTTCAGACGTTTTGCATAGGCAAGTAAAATGGTCAAATGGCTGACAGGCTGTCGACCGTACGCCGCATACTTTGGTCGGGCTCATGTTAGCTTTGCATAGCGTATGCGGTGTTTTTGGGGCGAGCCTCAGAGTCGTCATCGCAAAACGAGATCCCAACAACTATCCTTTTGCTTTGTGTGTGCCGACATCTAACTCCGTCCGACTTGGAATGGCCGGCGGTCTGGTCGAGGGGGTCTTGGGAGGTGTGGCGCCCCGGGCCTGTTTTCATTCTGAGTCCTGGCTTGGCGAGCGGCCCTGCTGGGCTAAAGGCCACTTTGTCTGGGTCGACGGGAACAAATTCTCACAATTTGACGTAGGATAATCCGTAACTATCATTTCACTTGATAGTAAAAGACTCATATGAGAACAGACAAACTGACGGTGCGGACACAAGAGGCCATTCAAGCGGCCCAGAAAATCGCGGCGGACTACCAAAGTCAGGTCGTTGAGCCCGAACATCTTCTCCTAGCCATGCTAACGGCGGACGACAGCGTGTCTGCTTCCTTGCTTGAAAAGGTAGGCATCCAGCCAGAAAAGGTCACGGCATCCTTGGAGCAAGAATGTGGACGGATGCCCAAGGTCAGTGGCGCGGCTAGCCACGGAAGCACGCTCGGAAACCGGACGAGCACGGCCCTTAACATCGCGTTCAATGAGGCGGACAAGTTGGGGGACGACTATGTGTCGACCGAGCATGTCCTCCTGGCGCTCTTGGAGGACACGGGCCCGACCGGCAATGCACTGCGGGCCGCGGGCCTTTCCCGGCAACCTCTCGAGATTGCAATGGAAGATGTTCGAGGCGGGCGAAAGATCACTGACCAAAACGCTGAGGCACAGTTCCAGGCAATTGAGAAGTACGGAATCGACCTCACTGCCCGGGCACGACAAGGCAAGCTAGACCCTGTCATCGGACGCGACGAAGAGATCAGACGGGTTGTTCAAGTGCTCAGCAGAAGGACAAAGAACAACCCGGTCCTCATTGGCGAACCAGGTGTTGGGAAGACTGCGGTTGTCGAAGGCCTTGCGTCGCGAATTGTCGCCGGAGATGTCCCGGAAGGCCTTCGGAGCAAGAGCGTCATATCTCTCGATCTCGGCGCAATGGTCGCGGGCGCAAAGTACCGTGGCGAATTTGAAGAACGGCTCAAAGCCTTGTTAGATGAAATCAAGAATTCGAGCGGTCAGGTAATCCTGTTCATTGATGAGCTCCATACCCTTGTCGGAGCAGGCAAGGCAGAAGGGTCGCTGGACGCTGCCAACATGCTCAAGCCGATGCTTGCAAGAGGAGAATTAAGGTGCATCGGCGCGACGACTCTCAATGAATATAGGTTGCATGTTGAAAAAGACAAGGCCTTGGAGCGACGGTTCCAGCAAGTCTATGTGGGACAACCCACTGTAGACGAAACGATTTCAATATTGCGCGGCCTCAAGGAGAGGTACGAAATCCACCACGGTGTGAGAATCACTGACGGCGCGATCGTAGCAGCGGCAACTTTAAGCGACCGCTACATTTCGGACAGGTTCCTACCGGACAAAGCTATCGATCTCGTGGACGAGGCAGCAAGTCGACTGAAAATCGAGATTGATTCTATGCCGCAAGAGTTGGACACGGTTATGCGCCAGACGACCCAACTTGAGATCGACAAGCAAGCCTTGATGAAGGAGGATGATCCCGCCAGCAAAGAAAGGTTGACCACAACCGAGAAGAAGCTGGCCGAGCTTCAAGAAGAGGCTAACGGGCTCAAGGCCAAATGGCAAACCGAAAAGGACGCCATCGAGGGTCTGCGGGAAATCAAGTCACAAATCGAGGTGTTGCGCACTGAGCTGCAACAAGCCGAACGCGACTTTGACTATGGGCGGGCCGCCGAGATTCAACATGGGCTCATCCCAGCCCTAGAACGAAGACTCAATGAAGAGACCGGCAAGATTGAACAAATTTCCCAGGGTTCGAGGCTTCTTCGTGAAGAGGTCGAGAGTGAAGACATTGCCGAAGTCGTCAGCAAGTGGACCGGTGTCCCGGTCAGCAAATTAATGTCTGGTGAACTCCAAAAGCTTGTCGAACTCGAAAGTTATCTTGCAAAGCGGGTCGTGGGCCAGGAAGAAGCCCTTCAAATTTTGAGCGATGCTATCAGGCGTTCACGCAGTGGCATCGGTGATCCCAACCGTCCAGTTGGGAGCTTTTTGTTCCTTGGGCCGACTGGCGTAGGAAAGACAGAAACTGCGCGTGCCCTTGCAGAGTTCCTCTTCAACGATGAACGGGCGATGATCCGCATCGATATGAGCGAGTACGGTGAGAAGCACGCGGTGGCCAGGCTCATTGGCGCACCTCCTGGCTATGTCGGCTACGAGGAAGGTGGCCAACTGACGGAGTCTGTCCGGCGAAGACCTTACTCGGTGGTCCTTTTGGACGAAGTTGAAAAGGCCCATCCAGAAATATTCAATGTGCTCCTCCAAGTTTTGGACGATGGACGCCTGACTGATGGCCAAGGAAGGACAGTGGATTTTAAGAACACTGTCATCATCATGACGAGCAATATCGGCTCGCACCACTTTGGCGACGGATTTCTCGACGGAGCCCAGTTTGATAGTGTCCGGGACAAGGTTCTCGACGAGCTTCGGCTCCATTTTCGTCCTGAGTTCATTAATAGGCTCGACGATATCGTTGTGTTCAAATCGTTGGGGGTGAGCGAGATTAAGAAGATTGTAAGGATCCAAGTGGAATCTTTGGCAGACCGGCTCGCCGAGCGGCATGTGACTCTGGAACTCTCCGAAGCAGCGCTCGACCATCTTGCGACAGTTGGCTATGACCCGGTATATGGGGCGCGACCACTCAAGCGGGCCATCCAAAAGGAAGTAATGAATCCATTAGCGACAAAAATCCTGTCTGGAGATGTCAGCGATGGCCAATCCGTACAGGTGGATGTGCGTGAGGGCCACTTAGTCTTTGGAGCGCTTGCCACCAGCGCGCGCACTGGCCAAGAAAAGTGACCTGCACCCGGAAAAGGCTTGATTTATCACTAAAACTTGTGACAAAGTGTGACCCGTGAGAATCAGCGGATTCAAAGTGTCCTTGGTTGTAGCTACAATTGGGATGTCGCCATTTGTGCGCGCGATCAATATCCGAGATGGCGGGAGGGACATCGATTTCCAAAACTTAGCCAACGAAGCGCAATTCTCTGCAGTCGGAATCTGCGACGCTGGACTCGTAGGAACAGGCACGCTCATAGGGTTCGGAAACGACAAAGCCTGGGTCTTGACGTCAGAGCACGTCATGAGCGGATTCAACAACGCCAGCCGTTTCAAGCTCAATGGCAAGTCCTACGAGTTTGGAGACACGTTCTATCGGCTGAGCGACATGGCGGTCGTTCCGATCCTCGGAGTACGCGAGGGCGACATCACGCCAGCCAAGTTCCTAGGAGCGGCTCTCAACATTCCCGCCGAACTTGGGCAGCGCACACTTGGCACAGTTGTTGGGTACGGAAAGTCAGGCACAGGGTCGAACCCAGAATCAGGAGACGACGGAAAAAGCGGGCCGACCAACAACGGATCGACGGATACAAGGTCCAAACCTTGAAAGATGACGGTTCGTTGCTCCAACAGTACGACGGGTACATGGGCGACTTCGACAATGGCACGGCAAGGAGGAACACGCTCGATGTGACAGACAACACGAATGACAAACTCAAAGCTGACCAGAAATCCTCGAGGACCGAAGAATCTATGGAAGCAAGCTTAGGCCGAGGCGACAGCGGGGGGCCCCTTTTCGTTCAATAAAGCGACCAATGGCTGATCGCAGGTGTTGCCTGGCAATCTTTCGACGGGTCTGGATATGGCGGTTGGTCTAACTGGTTGGCGATGGACGCCGAGTACTCAGCTTTTGTCACAAGTAGGACTGGCATCAACGCAGTTCCAGAACCGGCTACCGCCCTTGGATTCTTAGTGTTCTTACTTCCAATTTTCAGCTCTCGTTTGAAGCGGCCAGGATAAAGGGGCGGAAAGGCCAAACCCGGTCAACCCGGCAATACGACCAGATATCACCAACCGAGCGATCATCCCTGTTTAGCTGTCGGTACACTTCCTTCTCCAACTCTTAGCCAGATCTTCAGGAGTCCAGATCAATCATGTCGTTCAAGAGATTTTCGTGCTTGTTTGCATACGTTATTGTTCAGTCAGTTGTGGTTTCGAATGTAGCTGAAGGACAGACCCTGCAGGTCCCTTGGTTTTACAAGTACTTTGGTCAGGGCGAATACTTGGATCGCTTTAATAATGGGCAATTAGAAAACACCATAGACCGTTACCCTTACTTTTTGGTTCCAATTTTGGCCAAAGGCGATCAAAGAGTTTCCAAGTTTGCGCCCCTGGTCCCGTTTCTGACTGGCGTTGCGACTTTCAATGATCCCGGGCATCCGAATTGCGACCCCATCGTGTTGTCTGGTGCTTACAACTGTGCCGATGTTTCAGGCTTAAAAATTGATTCAAGCGAGCCAAGTGCTTCGACCAATCTCGAGACCAACTTTTTGGTGCCTGACAACTATTACCGGCAGATGGAATGGTATGTGTCTTTTCGATCGACGGTAGGAAACCCTGGGCTGGAATACCGCCCCCTCACGCTCGATTACGCTCCAGACACTGGCGAAATGACCGGGACGTCGTTGAGCGCCTCTTCTGAGCGGTGGGGGGCCAACATTGACTTTTCGGCCCCTGTCGGAACGATCGCAGGGACCATGTTTGCTCAACTGGGTTGGAGTACTCGGAACGGAGGACGTATCAATGGTTTCCGTCACGTCGGGAGTCTCTACGAGGACACATTGATCGATGTCCAGGCTCAGGGGAACTGGGATTCGATTGTCCAGTTGGGTTCCAACGGGTTTGCGGGGGCAGCCCGCTGGCGGACGATCGGCCCCGGGGTCGCAGCGTTCAGTGTTGGGGCTGCCGCCGATTTTGTCCGGTTTTCAGTTGGGGATTCATCGGCCCAGGGTTCACTTTCCGTCAATACGCCTGCAAACTCGAACCGGGGGGCGCTCGTTGTGAGTGGACTTTCGGCGTCCCTACCCACAGTGGTCGGAAGGGCGGCGCCAGGACAGACATCACCAGTTTTGCGATTGACCGACTCTTCAAACACTGATCCTGGATCCTCTCAAGGGGAGGTCTATTCGATTGATGCCTCCGGTCGGAGCCATGTCAAGGTCCAGTCCTCGATCGCGTCGCCGGGGCAAGGACTATCTGTATTGTCTGCGCCGTTTACGCAAGTTTTAGGAGCAGGTGCAAGCAAAGGGGTCACATTGCCTGCTGCGGAAAAAGGACTCTCGATCCAAGGTTACAACGACAGCCAAAACGATCTCAACCTCTGGCCAGGGCTTGGGGGGAGCATCAATGGCCTGCCCACCAATGCCAGCCTGACCGTCCCAGCCCACCATCCTTTCTCAGCCGTCGCTTATGACGGCACTCACTGGTCAGTTTTTGTTGGATCTTAAGGTAGGTTGTTGTCAACCTCCTTTGCTGCCAGGCAGATCCAAGAGCTCAATAGAGTATTTGGATTTGGAGGCGCTTGGAGTCATGACGATCAGGAACGTCGTAGGCTTATCGACCTTGACGATTCCATATTGGTTCTGGCCGTCAGTCATTACGGTGGGCCATGCCTTGGGCGTCCCGTCGGACGAGAAAATTTGAACTGGCAAGTCCCAAGTTGAGACTGTCCAGTGCACGAGGCATGGCTCATTAGGCAGGAGGGTGAAAGACCAGACATGGGCTTTGCCGTCGCTCAGGTCTCCTTTTGCGGGTGAGCCTTTCTTGAACGTTTTTGGTTCAAATCGCTCTCTGGACAGGGAATAGTCACCCCCGCCACCACCTCCAATCGACGTCAAACTTAGGATGTATTTGCCTGGAGTGTCGACAACTTTGTACCAGGCTGCAATGGGGTTCTCTGGGTTCCAATTGAATGATTCTATGACATCGAGCCGAGGCGAGAATAGCTTGATTTGGCTTGCGAACCCTCGCACTTCCGCTCCAAGCGAAAGGACTTCGCCGACTTTTGCCTCGTACTCAAAAAATCTGGTGTCACCAATCTCCAGGTTTCCGGTCGAAGGTCCAAGACTGCCCCATTGGCTCGCTGCAGGTTTGACCTCCAAAGTGTATGGGCTTTTTGACCGGCCTTCTCCCGAGCAAGCGATC
>JAEURO010000040.1 GCA_016788345.1 Chthonomonadaceae bacterium | reverse complement strand
TGGGAGCTTAGGCCCCGGCTCTTTCTTCGGACGTCAGAGTTCTTTTGGCAAGAAGGGCACACCGCACACGCCACTTACGACGAAGCCGAAGCAGAGGCCCTCACCATTCTGGACATCTACGCAAGGTTTGCCGAAGAGTGGATGGCGGTGCCTGTCGTCAAAGGAGTCAAAAGCGAAGGCGAAAAATTTGCGGGAGCCGACCACACCTATACAATCGAGGCGATGACCCAAGACTTTCGGGCGATACAAGCTGGAACGTCGCACCACTAGGGACAGAACTTCGCCAAGGCCTTCGACGTGACCTATCAAAGCTCGGACGGTCAGCAGGAACATGTTTGGGCCACCTCGTGGGGCGTTTCGACCAGGCTGATTGGAACGATGATCATGGTTCACAGTGACGACAAAGGTCTGGTTTGTCCGCCCAGGCTTGCCCCCAACCAGGTCGTCATCGTGCCGATCGGGCGAAAAGACGACTGGGAAAAAGTCTTAAGGGCGTCAGACGAAATTAAGGCGCGCCTCGATGCAACAGTCTGGTCGGGAGCAACTGTACGCGCGAAGGTCGACAAGCGCGACAGGGAATCGCCAGGATTCAAGTTCAACGACTGGGAGCTAAAAGGGGCCTGTATGCGTGTCGAAATTGGGCCGAGAGACCTCGAAGCCGGGCAGTGCGTGATCGTCCGGCGGGACAATGGCGAAAAAGTCCCGGTGTCGCTTGACGAAATTTGCGACCGGGTCACAACTGAGCTCACCGCCATGCACGACAGCCTCTTTCAGCGTGCAGTTGAAATGCGTGACGCAAATACGAGACGAGTCGACACTTGGGCTGAATTCAAGGCCTCGTTTGAAGGAGAAGGCGGTGGCGGTTTTATTGTCGCGCACTGGGACGGAACAGCCGAGACAGAAGACAAGATCAACGACGAAACTAAGGCCACGATCCGATGCATACCCTTGGTGCCACTGGCAACCTCGGACGCAGAACCTGGCGTGTGCGTCTATTCTGGGCGGCCCAGCAAGTGCCGGGTCGTCTTTGCAAAGGCCTATTGATTCCGTGGCAAAATAATTCTAAGTGGCTGACCGCGACGAGTTTGAGAATCTGATCGAGATGGTAGCGGGCACTGCTTATCGGGTCGCCTGGAACCTGACAAAAAACTCCGACGACGCGGTGGATCTTGTCCAAGACGCCACAATCCAGGCGTACAAAGGGTTTGACTCGTTCGTGAAAGGAACGAACTTTAAGGCTTGGTTCCTTAAAATCTTGACGAACCGCTACCTGAAATTACGGGCACGCAAGTCCGCAGAACTGAGTTCCTTGGATGAAGTCGGCGACGTCTTTTTGTACCAGCAAGCCAAGCGGTCGGGCTTGCTGGGGAACCCAGACGACCCCGCTCGGATTGTGATGGATGGGTTGGAATTGAACGAAGTCCGTGCAGCGCTGAACCGACTGCCCGAAGAATTTCGACTGACAGCCGTTATGTACTTTCTCAACGACTTTAGCTACGAACAAATAGCCGACGTTCTCGAAGTCCCGGTCGGGACAGTCCGTTCTCGATTGCACAGAGGCCGTAAATTGTTGCAAAGGGCCCTCTGGGACGTCGCCGTGGAGCGGGGGATAGTAGTAGGAGGAGCCAATGCCTGAGATGGACTGCACCGAAGCCTTCAAGCGGCTCGACGACTTTCTTGACCGCCAGCTGACATCTGAAGAGATGGAGGCCGTCAAACTTCACCTGCAGAAGTGCCAGTGCTGCGCCGAAGAGTTCCAGTTTGAAGAGTCGTTGATCCGATCGCTCCGCTCAAAGCTTGCGCACATTGACTTACCTTGCGACCTATTGCAAAAAATGAAGAACGCTCTGGATCAGCTTTAGGCCCTTCCGGAACTTCCTGAAACATCTCTGTATTGGTAATGGGCAAGGCACAGACAAAGGCAAAAGTTGCCGAGGTTGTGAGAGAAGCCAATGGACACACGAATCGTTCAGAAACACAAGCTACTCAATAGGTGGGCGCACTGGGTCAATTTTCCAGTCTTAGCCTTGATGGTATGGAGTGGCTTATTGATCTATTGGGCAAACGATATCTACACACTATTTGGACACAAAGTTGTTCCGACTTGGGTCTTTGATACATTCAACCTGAAAAAGCAACTAGCCACGGGTTTGGCTTGGCATTTTGCGCTTATGTGGCTTTTCTCTTTCAACGGTCTCGCCTATGTGGTTTATATGGGATGGGCCGGAGGTTGGCGCGAAGTGTTTCCCAACAAAAACTCCTTCAAAGAAGCTCTTCAAGTAATGCTTTATGACCTGAAACTATCGAAAGTCCATCCGCCGCAGAAAAAGTACAATGGAGCGCAAAAAATAGCCTACTCATCGATTATCTTCATGGGTGCGGGATCGCTCGCAAGCGGACTTGCAATTTATAAACCTGCGCAACTGGGATGGCTGACGGCTTTGATGGGAGGGTATGAGACCAGTCGGCTCATACATTTTCTACTCACGATTGGTTACTGCGCGTTCTTCTTTGTGCACATCGTGCAAGTGGTGCGTGCAGGATGGAATAACTTCCGAGGAATGGTCACTGGGCACGAGCTCATCAAAGGAGAGGGGGCATGAGCGACAAGAACCTCACGCCTGAGGCGCAGATGAAGGCGATAAGCCGGCGAGGATTTTCTTGGTCAGTTGTGGCGGGACTGTCGGCGTTCGGTATCTGGAAATGGGTCAACAGCAGACCTCTCGAGGCAGGAACTAGTGCCCCACTACGGAGGATTCTCGACTTCAACGGGGACTTGTGGTCTCGCCTAACCTCGCCTTCCAAGCTTGTCGAAACCTATACAACGTCTCAGGCGAAGCCAGTTCGGACTAACGGATTGGTTGGCCTTTCAAGTCGTGTCGAAGAAGGCGGCCACTTTATCCGCGTTGAGGGGTTAGGGGCTCAGCGCGACATCAAAATGGCCGACCTAATGGCCCTGCCAAGACATGAGCAGGTGATCAAGTTTAAGTGCATCGAGGGGTGGAGCAGCGTTGTGCAGGCCGCAGGTTGCCGATTCTCGGATTTCATAGGGTTGGTTTCTCCGAACCACGAGGGACTCTCTAATTTCGCTTACCTGGCGACGCCCGACGAAGATTACTTCGTTGGCATAGACACGAAGTCGCTCATGCATCCTCAGACCTTGCTCGTTTGGGAAATGGCCGGTCGGCCGCTAAAGCCCGAGAATGGCGCCCCGGTCCGTCTCTTGATCCCAATTAAGTACGGGATCAAAAACCTCAAGCGGCTGGGGCTTGTCCGGTTTCAAGACACACGTCCGCCCGACTATTGGTACGAGCGTGGCTACGATTATTTTGCCGGTCTTTAAGGTGTCACATACCAAACTGCGAAGTCTTGGTCGGTGCACCACGACAGACTGGCTGCCGGGCCATTTTGCCTGAACTGGTAGCGGGCCTTCAGGGCTCCGCTTCCGTCTACATATCTCGATACCGAAGTCCCGTTCAGGACCCTGTAATCGTAGTTCGTCGTCGAAGGGTCTGTCCTGGTGTCACCAGACGTATAGCCCGTACCAGAGAAATCATACATTCCCAAAATCTGCTGGAAAATTCCAGTGACGGACATTCTGCTGACGGTCGCGAAGCTCAGATAAGCCGGCACGCTAACAGGAGGCGACACAACTTCGACGATGACCGGTGGAACTTGCTGGTTTGGAACAATAAATTTGCAAACTTGAAGGGCTGCGCCGTCTGGCATGGCCAAGCTGGTCAGGTCGCCGCCGGACAAACGGCCAAGCTGTACGGCAAATGACGCCGGAGCTATCACGTGGGCGGGCACTTGTCCAGCGTGCTGGATCCCAGTGATATCGACCCGCATAGACGAAACCGTGAAGATGGGCGACACGACCCAACCGCTTACCTGTTGCGGGACTATTGTGATCGAATTGCTAGAACCGGCCGGATCGTCGAATTGAACGTCGCAGGCTTCGTTGAGCACGGGGTTCACGAAAGGCAGGGTCACTGAGTTCGACCCTTGCGAGTTCAAGATTCCGGTGACGCGGACGTTTCGGAGTGTGAGGTCATATGACGTGCCATTGATAGTGCCGGCCTGATGGTAGGGCCCAGGCAGCACGCTGTCGCAGGTGTGCAGCATCAGGTCGTTGCCCAGATCGGAGCCGTTAAGTGTGATCGTGTCTGGTGGCAGTGTCGGATCAAAGTCGGACAGCTTGATAGCGAAATTCAGTGACCCGGCCGTCTTAGGGACGTTCGCTTCTGCCTGGTTGGCCGGGGAGTCGAATGTCTGTGTCCCTAAGATAAAGACTTGCATAACAATGTGGGTGTTCGCGTCTGCGTTTCCATACCTAGTGTCCAACGACCCGTGGCAAAACGTCATGTGGTTTGCACTTCGGAACCGTTCTACAGGCTGGCCAGCCTGTGTCCACGAGGCGAAAGCCACAAATGCGAGGCAGGAGATCCTCTTCATAACCGTATCTTATCACGCCATGAGGCCGAAGATGCCCCGAAAAACTACAGGTAATGCCCGACTTCGGGTAGATTCAAAGTAGCGCTGTACGCCGATGCCTCCGCACAGTTTCCGGTTTCGATCGATTTTTGTTTCAGACGTCCACCTGGGTTCGGCAGGTTGTATGGTCGAAGAGTTCACCCAGTTCCTCGCGGCGGTCGAATGCGGGCACCTCTACTTGGTTGGCGACATCATCGATTTTTGGGTGAGTATGAAAGGCGGCAAGTGGCAACAGTCGCACACCGACGTCCTCCAGGCGATCCTCACCAAGACCAGGCAAGGGACAAAAGTCTTTTTCACTCCTGGTAACCACGATGCAGTGTTGCGTCGCCTGAACAACTCTCAGTTTGGGAACCTGAGTATAGGCCACAGTTTTGAGCATACAACCGCCGACGGCAGAAAGCTCCAGGTCGTCCATGGCGACTTGTTCGACAATTCTGTACGGTTCGTGCCCATAGCTTGGATGGCGGCATGGGGCTATGAGTTCTTGACAGTGTTCAATAACCGTTTCAACGAACGTAGGTTGGTCAAGGGAAAGAAGGAGGTCGAGTTTAGCTCCGTGTTCAAGAAGAGGCTCAAGCGGTTCATCGGACGACGCACGGACTTTGTCGAGATTCTAACAGACCAAGCTGTGAGCGCAGGCTTTTCGGGTGTCGTCTGTGGTCACATTCACAAGCCGCAAATCCTAGACCAAGGGGCTGACGGCTTGTACGTCAACACAGGCGATTGGGTCGAGCATGGAACGGCGGTCGTCGAGTACATGGATGGCAAATTGGAACTCTTGACCTGGCGCCAAATCCAGGGCTCGGTCCAACTTGAACTCCACTTACCACATGCACCCTCTGACCCACCATCTCTGGGCACTGCCGTCCCATGCGTCCATTGGTCTACGAGCTCATAGGTGTCCGACGGCTGTATGAGTGGACGGCTAGTTTCGCTCATGAAAAGCACCTTCCCAAGCTAGGCAAATCAGTTGAGGGTTGGACTGTGGCCAAAGTCACCGAAGTCAAGGGCCATGCCCGCTATTTCTCGATGGCCAACATTTGCCGGGCTGCCGTCTACATCCCGCATGCCTTATCGTTTTGGACACTTCGATATTGGCCGGGTCTCGCCTATGTGGCTGTACTCTGGGTGTTGCACCTTGTTCTCATTTTGGTCGAGGGCTATAAGTCAAGTTTGTGCGGCGCATGGTTGGCCACGGGTTCACTTCCTGACATTAAAGAGGCGCCTCTGAAACCCATGTTGACCGCTCCGGGCTGGTTTTTTAGGCCCAAACGATATGAGACGAGTGCCAACTACTCACGGCTTGGCATCGAGAAGTTCCGGCAGTTCACTGTCTGGGTCATGTCGATTTTGGCCCATGGGTTTTCGGGTAAGCGAGTAGAGTTTGTATCCCAGTTGTCCCGCGACGGACTTGTGAAGTTTGAGCAAGAAACCAGGGTGTCAGAGACCGTTCACATAATCAGTGCACTCAGCGTAGTGCCGCTCTGGGCACTGACCTTGGCTGGGGCACACAGAGGAATGGTCTATTGGTCGACGGTCATCGTGGCCGGGGACTTGGCGTTAGCCATGCTTCAACGCTATCACAGGGCCAGAATGTGGCCGACACTGTCTCGTATGCTGGAGCGCAGTAAGTGAGAGTTTTGCTTCTGAGTGCGTCGACAGGCAATGGTCACACGAGCGCTGCCAGGGCTATCGAAGAAGAGCTCCGCTCGCAAGGGGTCGAGGCCACTACAGTCGATGTGCTTGACTACACGGGTAAAGGGTTTCGAGGCTGGTATCGAGGAGGTTACGAAGTCTTGGTCAAGCGAAACCCTAAGGTATGGGGCCACCTCTACCGGTCCAGCGACCGAAAGCTTTTCAATTACTGGGTGCAGACCGGCCTTGACCGGCTGTTCGTTGGCAGAATGCGAAAGTTTATGGCAAGCCAGGAGCCCGACTGGGTGGTGTGCACCCACTCGTTGCCTCAGCCAACTTTGGCAAAATGGCGCAACCGCTGGAAGTTTCGCGTGGCTGTCGTTGTGACAGACCTCTATCCCCAGCGCATGTGGCTCCGCGGGCGGCCGGACTGGTTTTTCGTACCTGGCGAGTGGTCGCGGACTGTTTTGGAACGGCGCTACCCCTTGTCCAAGGGCAGAACGACTGTATCCGGTATTCCTGTTTCACGCGTGTTCGTCACTCAGACTGAAAAGTCTGCCGCCAGGGCCAAGCTAGGACTCGACGCGTCCGTGGACATCGTCCTCGTAACGTCTGGAGGGATAGGTGGCGGACCCATCAGCGGTGCCGTCTCAGAGATCGCCCAGATTGACGGTGTGCATATTGTCGTGGTCTGTGGCCGCAACGAGGTTGCTTTTGAAGCTGTGAACCGGGTTGCGGAAGGTTTTCCAGGCCGAGTCGATGTAAAGGCGCAGGTGGATCCGGACGACATGGCGCTCTTGATGCGGTCCTCAAATCTCATTGTGGCCAAACCCGGAGGCATAACGACATTTGAAGCGCTAGCATGCGGGCTTCCCTTCCTCGTTTATTGGCCATTTTTGATCCCGGGCCAAGAAGAGAAGAACGCAGAATTCTTGGAGACGGAAGGCATAGGAGCCATCGTCAAGGATTCGACCAGCCTCAAAACGAAAGTAGCAGACTTACTTTCAGACCGGGCCGCCCTGGAGTCCATGGCTTGCAACGCGATGCAACATGCAAAGCCCGAGGGAGCAAAGATCATCGCAGAGAAGCTAATCGAACTCGGTCCCTAAGGAAGTGCGAGAAACTCAGACACCGAACTCACAACGAATTGAGCTTGGTCGTCCGTCAAATGCTGGTGGATCGGCAGGCTCAAACACTCCAGCGACACCTTTTCCGTGACTGGAAGAGAGGTCGTTGCCTTAGTAAAGCTCCTATATGGCTCATGATGGTGAAGAGGCACCGGATAGTAGATCCCGGAATCAATTTCCCGTGACTTGAGGTGGGCCATCAAGCTATCGCGTCGCGGGTGGCGAACCGTGAACTGGTGCCAAGTGTTGTTGTTGCCAGCGCTTGTGACCGGGAGACCGATGGGTTGACCATTCCATCCGTATAGATATTTCTCTGCGAGCTCGGCCCGGCGCGAGTTCCATTGCTCGAGTTTTTGGAGCTTGATCGCCAGGACTGCGGCCTGCAACTCGGCCATGCGGCTGGTGTAACCGATTTCGTCGTAGTAATACCGTTCTCTGCCCATGCCGTGGATGCGCAAGCTGATCGAACGCCGGGCGATTTCGTCGTCGTTGGTCAGGATCATGCCGCCGTCGCCGGCTGCACCAAGGTTCTTGGTCACATAGAAGCTCAGCCCCGCCGCATGGCCCCAGTTGCCGGCATAGACGCCCTCGTGGTGGTTACAAATCGCCTGCGCCGCGTCTTCCATGACCAACAGCCCGTGTTTGTCGGCGATCCGCTTGACCTCCTTGACGTTCACCAATTGGCCAAACAGGTGGATCGGCATAATGGCCTTGGTCTTGGGGGTGATGGCAGCCTCGATCTTGGTCGGATCGATGTTGAAGGTGTCCTCTTCTATGTCCACGAACACCGGCACGGCCCCGATTTGCACGATCGTCTCGACCGTCGCGACGAAGGTGAACGCGGTGGTGATGACCTCGTCGCCCGGCCCGATACCGCTGGCCTGCATCATGATGCGAAGGGCGTCGGTGCCACTGTTGACGGCGATCGCGTGCTTGACGCCGTGCATCAGGGCGATGTCGGCTTCGAGCTTCTTGTTCCACTTGCCCAGAACGTAGGCACTGGTCGCAAAGATCTCGGCCACAGCGGCGTCGATCTCCGGCTTGACTTCGTTGTACTGGGCCGTGAGGTCGAGGAACGGGACACGCATAGGTTCATTGTGACATCCGGAGCCCCCTCCTCGTGTGCAGGGGGTGTTTTGTGCCCCGCACATGAGGAGGGGGTTGGGGGTGGAGATAAACTGGGCACATGGAATGGGGATCCCGAAACAAATCGCGAGAGGCTTTGGAGCGTTCGCGAAAACTTCGATCCCACTTGTCCCTCAGCGAACGAAACTGCTGGGAGGCCGTCCGTAAAAAGCGCTCCGCCGGTACTTCTCCACCCCCAACCCTCTCCTCTTGTGTCCGGCACAATCCATCCGGTCCGCACGAGGAGGGGGCTTTCTCCGTCGTCCTCGCTTCCGCGTCGCCGCGCCGGATCGAGCTTCTCAAGTCGCTGATCCCGAACTTCGAGGTCGTGCCCGCCGACATTTTAGAGGAAGACCACGTCCACGATGACCCCTGGGTGACGGCCCAGCGCACAGCGAGAGAGAAGGCTCTCGCCGTTGCCGCCCGGCGCCCCAAGGCTCTAGTGATCGCCGGCGACACCGTCGTCGCCCTTCGTGGTGCGGGCTTCCAGCCTGCACGGGACGAGGATTCCAACGCAATGAGTGCTGGCAGGATGCCTGCACCACAAGGGTGGATCCAGCTTGCCAAGCCCGCTGACGAAGCCGATGCCTGCCGGATGCTTGGACTCCTCCAGGGCCGGGCGCACACGGTCGTGACTGGTGTTTGTTTGGTGTGGCCCGGCGGGTTTTCGGCTTTCACAGAAGCGACCCAAGTCACATTCAAACGTATGTCCGACGCCGAAGTCGCCGCCTACGTCGCGACCGGCGAACCCATGGACAAGGCAGGGGCCTATGGCTTTCAGGGTGGGGCGCGGCCATTCGTCGAAAGGGTGGAAGGCAGCGCGACCAACGTCATCGGCTTGCCGATGGAGAAGTTACGAGAAGCACTTACGGAGTGCGTAGGCTTGACCGCACTTTCGCCCGGCGCGGAGCGCGAATAGGCTCCATCCAGCGAGCATAGGAGTTGGAATCAACAACCAGCTTGCGCCACCCTACCAAAGTGCAACTGTTATGTGAACGACCTCACGATGAGAACGACAAGGGCAATGACCGCCGAAATCACCCAAAAAACGATGTCAAGTCCGAAAAACAACCGCTCCTGATGCCACGGACCGTGCCATTTCTGGGTCTTCTCCATTTTCGGGTCGCGGTTTTGAAAGAGGTCGCCCACTTGTCTGTCCAAAACCCTACGGTGTTGACAAGCCTTGGTTGCGTGAGCCGCCAACAATGGGCCCAACGCCGATTTTGCGTCATGGATTGACTGAGCTGACATGGTTCCGAATCGCATTGAGGGCGTCCTGCGGATTGGGATCGAGGAGTTGGCACCTTGTGGCATCGGGCGTGCGCGGCCTGTGGTGCAGGCAGAGAGCCCGAGCTCCTCGCCTTAATGGACGATCTTTAGAACAGGGTTGACCGGCTCAACTGGCTCGTTTGTCACCACGAAGGCGTCCTGAAGGTCGCTGGCGACCTCTTTGCAAAGCTTTTGGTCGACACCAAGAACCGTGAACACGGGGCAGTTGTGGGTGACCCGGTGGCCGACAGCACTGATGACGCTAACGCCGACCCGGTGATCGATGGATTGACCCTTTTCAGTCCGGCCGCCGCCCAGCTTGATGACGGCCTGACCGACTCGTTCCGCGTCGATCGATTTTAGGAAGCCCCAATCCCCCGTGTGCATCACAGGAATTGCGCCTTTCGCAGTGTTCCAACCCTCCTTACGGACGAGAATCAGGTCAAGATCGATGGTCTCTTGGTCCACCCCTTGAGCACAAAACCACTCGATTGCTTTCTCATGTGCCCTCCCCGATTTCAGTGCCTCCTTGGCCGTAGCACGGTCTCCTAGCCCAAGGACTTCGAGAGCATGACCGGCCAATTCAACGCACAGGTACTGGAACCTAGAAAGTGGATCGGTGAGATTGAGCCTTGCCGACTGAATGTTCTTTGATTCAAGCACCATCAAAGCCTCGATCACTTCGATCGCGTTCCCGACCGCCATCCCTAATGGCTGGTCCATGTCCGTGATCACCGCACTGACTTTTAGTCCGCACAACTTGCCGGTGTCCACGAGCGAACGGGCAAGGGCCTCGGCTTCGGGCAGGGTCTTCATGAACGCCCCGCTGCCGCACTTGACGTCGAGCACAACTGTCTCCGCGCCTCCCGCGATTTTCTTGCTCAGGATGCTCGCTGTGATAAGCGGGATGCTCGCGACGGTGCCCGTGACGTCGCGCAGGGCGTAGAGCGCGCCGTCGGCGGGGGCGAGACGTGGCGTTTGGCCCGACAAAGCGATGCCGATCCGCTTGGCCTGGTCGATCATTTCCTCGGGGGTCAGATCGGTGCGGAAGCCGGGGATGCTCTCCAGTTTGTCGATCGTGCCGCCGGTGATACCGAGTCCGCGCCCGCTCATTTTGACCATCGTGACCCCACACGCGGCTAGTATCGGGAGCACGACAAGTGTTGTCTTGTCGCCCACCCCGCCGGTGCTGTGCTTGTCCAGGTGCGGGCCAGGGATGCCGGAAAGGTCGAGCCGCTCGCCACTGTCGGCCATCGCCAACGTAAGGTCGGCGGTCTCGCGGGGGTTCAACCCGTTCAGATACACGGCCATCAGCCAGGCGCCGAGCTGATAGTCCGGGATCGACTTGTCTGCCGCGCCTTTGGCGAGCTCGATGAGCTGCTCCTTGGAGTTTTCACCTCCGTCCCGCTTGGCGGCGATGGTGTCCAAGAAGCCCATAGTGCGATTATGGACGCCTCCGCGGCTAAAAGCCCATGAAGCCCTGTTTGACCGCAGTCACCTCCGACTTATCCGTTGGAGGTCGTCCTTCTGGTGTAGTGCCCATCCATGATCCGCTGATAGCCGCCTCCCAAGTACCACTTCTCGAGTTCCTTTGTCCGGTGGACGGGCATTGGATGTGTGGACTGTGCACCATAGAACAAGAAGACCAGCATTCTGCCAATTGAGTCGAGGGTTCCCATTTCCTGATAGGTCCGGGATTGGTCCAGAAACGCTTCTGTGCTCGCTTCGTCTTTCAGTCTAGTCGGCCCCGAACACAAAAGCAGGTTTGACTGTGCAGACAACTCGAAATTTTGCGTGCATAGGAGCCCGCACCGGTCCGCCGAAAGTTCAGCTTGTCTAGACCACTCAAGAAAAGCTAAAACGAGTCCCATTCCGATGGCATCGGTCACACCCAATGTGCGCCTGCCCAAAGCTTCTAGCAGTGGGATCAAAACCCGGGCTATGGTGTGATAGAGCAGGTGTCCGCTTTTGATATGTCCAAGTTCATGCCCTATTAAATGGAACAATTGGTCATCATTCAAGGTGTCGACCATACTGCTGCGGATAGTGACGTACGGCCTTTCGACTCCTCCGGCGAACGCGTTCGGAAAAGGGTTGCTGCTGATGTAGAGCTCTGGTTCCGGAACGTCAAGGATTTCGCAGCACTCTCGCAGCATGTCGTGCAGGGTCTTGAATTGTCGAGGGCCGCACCGGACGGCTGTCGCCATATTGTAGGCATACATCCATCGATCCCAGCCAACTTCGTGGAACTTTCCAACTACCTTGGGGAGGAGCGGGATCTTTTGCAGGGTCTCTGTGGCTTTACGGTCGGTGTCACTGGTGTATGCGTCCGCCGTCAGGCCAGGAAACCTCTTCTTGTCAGACATCTTATGAGAATGTTACGGAGTCACAGGTTCGAAGTTGCGTCAATTCTCGATTAAGCGAACCAATTTGTGCAAGGTTTACGATAGGCAGGCTATCATGCAACCATGAGTTTCCTCAAGAGGCTGTTCGGCACTCCCAAGATCACGATACAAGGGATGGACATTGGCGAACTTATGCAACAGGCCCAGCAGGGACAACAGGCACAGACCACCGATATCGGCCAACTTATGGCGCAGGCGACGGCCAACATGGAGGCGTTGACTGGCCAGAAAGCAGAGCCCAGGGCCCAATTGGTCAAGAAGACAAACTGCCACACCTGCGGAGCAGCGAAGACGCTTGCGCCCAAAACGGCATACGTCTATTGTGATTTTTGCGGCAGCCTGACCGATTACGATTTCCAAAAGGCGTGTGAAAACCCCCAGTCAGCGATGCCGGGCCCTGCTTATGAGCAGTTGATCCATGAGACTAACGCAGATGCTCAACTCGCGAGGCGGACAAGAGACAAAGAGGCGTTCCTGGCCATTCAGAGACGGCTGTTCGACAGGTGGGTCGACCTGTGTCCGAACGCGGTGTCTCCCCGCGCCAAGCAGGACGAACGCTATCGCAAAGAGCTCGTGGAATACATGGCCCAGACTGCGACGATCAATGAATTCGACGAAACCTACCAGCAGTATGCCGCGAAAGTCGCCGAGCAAGTGAAAGGCATAGCATGGGAGGGCATGTATCCGCGCGTGACCGCCAGGGGAGACACCTTCTGGCCACTCTATGAAACTGTCTCCCAGCAACTAGAGCATAGCTATTCGATCTTGCGTCCAGCCGGGGTTCTGGACTTGCATCCTGACGGGGCGCCAGAGAGTCTTCAGCGTCGGATGACCATGTCAATGTTTTGCCAGGGTTGGTTGCCGACACTCGGACCCGCAGACTCAGAGAAAATGGTCGAAAGGGCAGGTCTCAAGGGTGAATACTCGGTGCTTGAACCAGTTGAAACGTCAACCCGGCACTGTGGCGGATGTGGAGGAGACCTCCAATCCCTGCCCGGTTCCAAAGTCATGCTCTGCGAGGACTGCGGAACGAAGATCGATGTGTCCAGCCCTGAAGTCAACTGCAAAAATTGCGCAGGGATGATCAGCTTTCCAGTCGGCGTGAACCGGCTGCAATGCCCTTATTGCAAGTCCGAAGCCCAGCGCATGTCGTGGTGAATCAACGGTCCGGAAAGAGCGCGTACTGGATGAGTGCCCGGTTCTTGAAGCTCTTTTGTGGGTCTTGATCTTGAAACTCGATGGTTCCGAAGCAGCCTGAGGATGAGTAAGGCGCACAATCCGTTTTGTGGATAAAGAGGGTTCCGCCCGCGTCGCGCCAAGCCTTCAAGAAAGCTTGATAAAGGTCGCCAATTTTTGGATCGCGATTAAGGGACTCGTAAAGGGCTCTTCGATTTGGATCGGAAGAGATCAATCCTTGGCCGCCTTCATAAGCGACAAGTTGCAATCCGTGCTTACTGGCCAGGTCCGCAATCTTGAAAAATTGGTCTCGGATCGGACCTTTGATTTCTGCTGTCATCTCGGCCACTAGTCCGTCGATGTCTTCGGCTTTCGGGTCGCGCTCGTCCCGTCCCGCCCCAAAGTAGGGGGCAATGGAAAGAAGGTCAGCGTCCCGATAAACGTTGTCGGACGTCACAATTTTCGTTGCGGCGTCTGAGTCCCAGAACGGTACCGACAGGGCCCGGACGACCCGGTCGCCCATCTGGTCGCGGAAAATCTTGAACACCTCGCGTGACCGGCGGGCATAGAAGTCTGCACTGCTCGCCAGCTTCAAGGACTTCGCTTGGTCCGACATGTGCCTGGACTGAGAAAACGAAGGGTTCCATGTTTCGTTTGAATACTCTACGATGATCTTAAGGTCCGGTCGCAACGTGGCTTTTGCCAGGCTGGCAAGATTCCGGACGTAGTCATCAGTGGCTCCATGGGGGACGCACACCCACGGAATCGATGAGCGGTCGTTTGTGAGCTGGAACATGTCCTCATAGGGCACGGATCCCTTTGCAGCAAATGAGAAGGACGTGGGCCCGGTCCTGTCAGTCCACTCGGCCTCCCGGCAATTGTCGGTCCCAGCCCAATCCGCAAACCTGAGGACCCGATAGAGTGACATCCGCTGCAAAAAGACAGGATGAAAGTGGTCTTCCGAGGCCAAATGCGGTGCGGTCAGTCGAACATTCCGAGGGGGAGACGCCGGCGCGAACGACTTTAACTTGAGCTCGAAACCCTCAGACCCTTCGACAGTAACAGCCAACGACCCGTCGGGATTCTGAGCGACGGAGCACCCTTTCCCTCCCTCAAACTCAGCGGTTCCGGTGTACGTCAGGACATACTGCCCTATTGGATTGTGTCCGGATACGAAAAATTCGAGCTTTAGATCCTGGCCACTCGTCAGTTCTCCGTTCGCATCGACTTTGACGTCCTTGCCAACCCAGCCCGAAGACGACTTCACGACGTTTGCAAACGGCCATTGGGTCGATTCCAAAGTCAGCTTGGTCAGGTTGGTCCCTAGGTTTGGCAGGTCGATGGGATCCCGGGCCAATGTGAGGACCAGCAGCGAAGTCAGCATAGAGATAGGATACCGGTCAATTGGTTGCTACAGGTATGTGTTCTTTGAACCAAGCGTAAGTCCGCTCGATCCCTTCCTCAAATCCTGTCCTCGCTGACCAGCCGTGGCTCCTCGCCAGAGCCACATCGTTAGTTTTTTCCGGAAAGCCGTCTGGGCGGGAGACATCCCATTCAATAGGTCCGGTGTGGCCGACAACCCTTTGGACTGTTTCGGCCAGGCTCCGGATAGTCATAGGTGTCCCAGTCCCGATGTTGACAAGTGGAGGCGGGTCATCGAGCGATAGAAAGTGGACACAAGCCTCGGCCGCATCCTCCGAGAAAAGAAACTCACGCTTTGGCGAGCCAGACCCCCAGCATGTGACTGGCAGGTCAGGGAGTGCCTCATGAAACCGGCGTATCATTGCGGCCATGACATGCGAGTTCTCGGGGTCAAAATTGTCCTGGGGCCCAAAAATGTTAGGAGGCATGACTGTGAAATATGTCCGGCCATATTGTCGCCTGAGGGCGTCGCAGAGGGTCAGTCCTGCGATTTTTGCCACTGCATAAGGCGCGTTTGTCGGTTCGGGGGGCCCCGTCATGATCGCGCTCTCCGGGATGGGTTGAGGTGCCTCTCTCGGGTAAACGCAACTTGATCCAAGGAAAAGAAGCCGGTCGACCCCTGCACGGTGTGCCCCCCAAATGACATTATTCTGGATCGAAAGGTTTCGGGCGATAAAATCTGCTGGCGAAGCAGAATTGGCCGCAATTCCTCCGACGAGCGCGGCTGCTAACACGACAGCAGCAGGCTTTTCATGCTCAAGAAATGCTCGCGTGGCTGCCTGGTCTTCTAAGTCGAGCTCTACCCGGCTTCTTGTGAGTAGGTTTTTGTACCCTGATTCATCCAGTTTTCGAGAGATTGCCGATCCGACCAGGCCCCTGTGCCCTGCCACATAAATCTTGTCGTCTTTCTTCAACTGCGGCATGTCGTGTCAATCCGTTTTCTTGTGCAAGTAGTTCTATTTTGGCTTGTTCGAGATCCGCTGAAACCATTTCAGCTACAAGTTCTTCAAACGTGCAAGTCGGTGTCCATCCTAAATCTTGCTTGGCCAATGTGGGGTCACCGAGCAGGGTCTCGACTTCTGTCGGTCTGTAGTAGTCAGCGTCGATCCTCATGACGGGCTTCCCCGATTCTGAATCATAGGCGACTTCGCCGGCGCCTTCCCCAGTCCAGAGCAGATTGACCCCGGCGTACTGGAAGGCGAGTTCGACAAATTCTCGGACGCTGTGCTGCTCTCCTGTTGCGACCACATAGTCTCCCGGTTTTTCTTTTTGAAGCATGAGCCACATCGCTTCGACATAGTCTTTCGCATGCCCCCAGTCCCTTTTGGCGTCGATATTGCCCAACCAAAGGCAGTCTTGGAGACCAAGCCTGATACGGGCAACTGCCCTTGAAATCTTTCGGGTGACAAACGTTTCGCCCCTCAGCGGAGACTCGTGGTTAAAGAGGACACCATTGCTGGCGTGAATCCCATAGGCCTCGCGATAATTGACTGTGATCCAGTATCCATACAGCTTAGCCACCGCATAAGGGGACCGCGGGTAGAAAGGAGTCGATTCCCTCTGCGGAGTCTCTTGCACGAGCCCATAGAGTTCCGAAGTCGACGCCTGGTAGAACCTGACTCTTTTGTCCATTCCCAAGATCCGGACGGCTTCCAACAATCGCAACGTACCCAGCCCGTCCGTGTCAGCAGTGTATTCGGGAGAATCGAAGCTGACCTTGACATGGCTTTGGGCGCCGAGATTGTAGATTTCGTCCGGCTGAACAAGCTGGATGACTCGGATAAGCGAGCTCGTGTCAGTGAGGTCTCCATAATGGAGGTGGAAGGGCCGGCCAGACTCGTGGACGTCATGAAAAAGGTGGTCGATCCTTTGGGTGTTGAAGAGGCTGCTCCGGCGCTTGATACCGTGGACCTCGTACCCTTTACCCAGCAGGAGCTCGGACAGGTACGCACCGTCTTGGCCCGTGACTCCTGTGATCAAAGCT
>JAEURO010000003.1 GCA_016788345.1 Chthonomonadaceae bacterium | reverse complement strand
TTCCTTCATGTCTCCGGTCTCGGCACGATACACCTCACAAATTGTCTGGACCAAGGGGTGGTCAATAGGAAAGTAGAGCGGAGCCGAATCGCTGAAACTTGCAAGGCTCAGACCGCCCTTCAGCTTAGCCAACGTTTCCTCACATTTGACTTTGAGCGTAGCCCCTGACCACGTCACAGGATAGCGGACATTGATAGTGAGGACGATCTTGCCCTCGACCGTCTGGACGATCCCAAGGTTGGCAGTCAGGTCGCGGCTGGGTTCATCTGATCCTGCGATTCCGAGCCCTGCGCCACCAATGTGACCAATCTCCATCAGTTCTTCGTAGGATCGTTGCTCTGAGAGAGGGGCGATGTCGCGTAGATATCGGAAGACTCTGGTCGCGGCATTGTCCCCGCCCATTGGCCAGGCCCCATGCGCGGCCTTTCCGACTGCCTCGACGTGCAGTTCGTCGCCGTGCCATGTCGCCGAGACGTTCCGATCCCAATTTTCACGAACTTTGCTTTCGACGTGCGCGTGGGCGCCTGGGGCGACTCTTGCCACTGCCCTACAACTGTCGATGACAATGTTGGGGCGTTGCCCACCCTCGATACTGACCAGTGCAAGGTCGCCAGTCACCAAAGGCCGATGGATAATGAAGTTGGCGATGCCTTTTTCCCCATGGATGCACGGCCATCCAGAGTCGGGGGCGACGCCAAAGGTTGGCGGCTCTTCGGTTTCCATGTACCGGTGCACGCACTTAAATCCAGACTCTTCGTTACATCCAAAGACACTTCTCAGCCTTGCGCCAATATCGGGGCAGCATTCTTGGATCGCCCTCATGGCATAGAATGAGGCGATTGTCGGGCCCTTGTCGTCGACTGCGCCTCTTGCATAGACATAGCCTTCGTCGATCTCTGCGCCGAAAGGTTCATGTTTCCAACCCGGCCCGACAGGCACAACGTCTACATGTCCCAAGCTCATGACCATCCGCTCACCAGATCCAAACTCGGCCCAACCGCAGTATCCTTCAATGTCCTTCGTGGTCATACCGGCTTGTTCAGCCAAACCCAGCATAAAGTCCAGTGCACGGCGGTTTTCGGCTCCGAACGGTGCACCTGGCTCTGCTTCAGCCTCCAGTGATGGGATTTGGAGCAGTTTTCTGTAATTGTGCAGAAGCTCTGCCTCGTGGACTTTGAGCCAAGCTTTCAGCGTGTCTACTGCGGTCATTGAGTCCCAATTATGGCTACCTGCCCTCTTTCAGAACTCGGCCTGTCCGGGGGTCCTGGGAAACGGGATCACGTCACGGATGTTCTTCATGCCCGTTAGATACATGATGAGCCTTTCAAAACCAAGCCCAAAACCGGAGTGCGGTGCCGAGCCATAGCGGCGCAGGTCGAGGTACCACCAGTAGGCAGCCTTAGGCAGCCCAAGCTCATCAATCCGGGCCTCCAGGGTCGCCAGATCGTCTTCTCTTTGGGAACCTCCAATGAGCTCACCGATCCTGGGGACGAGGACGTCCATGGCGCGGACTGTCTTTCCGTCCGGGTTCTGCTTCATATAGAAAGCCTTGATGTCCTTTGGATAATCGATAAGAATGACTGGCTTGCCGATCTTTTTCTCAGTCAGCCACCTTTCATGTTCGCTTTGCAGGTCACTGCCCCACGAGACAGGGAACTCCCAATTCTCTCCAGATTTCATGAGTAAGTCGACAGCATGCGAATAGGTCATGCGCTCAAACCCCGAGTCGACGACGTGTCGAAGCGTTGTCAGCAGTTCAGGTTCGATCCGTTGGTTGAAGAAGTCAAGGTCGGGCCCACAATTGTCTAAGACATCGGAGATGACCTCTTTGACAAACTCTTCGGCTAAATTCATGTCACCCTCGATGTCACAGAAGGCCATTTCGGGCTCAATCATCCAAAACTCTGCCAAGTGCCTCGGCGTATTGGAGTTCTCCGCTCGAAATGTCGGCCCGAACGTGTAAACATTTGTCAGGCCCATGGCATAGGACTCAACATTGAGTTGCCCGCTCACCGTCAAGTAGGCAGGCTTACCGAAAAAGTCGTCGCCGGGATCAGTGGACTTTAGCCGGAACGTGGACTCAGCCTCATCCTGGGTCGGGGATTCGTGGTCTAGCAGTGTCGTCACGGCGAACATTGCTCCAGCTCCTTCGCAATCGCTTGCCGTGATGATCGGCGTATGGATCCATGAAAACCCTCTCGACTGGAAGAAAGAATGGACTGCCCAAGCCGCCCGGTTGCGCACTCTGGTGACGGCCCCAAACGTGTTGCCACGGACTTTCAAGTGAGCGATCTCGCGGAGAAACTCCATCGTCGCCCCCTTCTTTTGAAGCGGGTAGGTCGCCGGGTCGGCTTCGCCAAGCAGTTCCAAAGCTGTCGCCTTCAATTCGACGGTCTGGCCTGCTGCTGGCGACTCAACAAGGATCCCTTCGAACCTGACGCAGGCTCCTGTCGAAAGTTTTTTCAAGAGGTCGTCGGCCACTGTGCCAGCTTCAAGAACGATCTGGAGGTCTTGAAAGCACGAGCCATCGTTCAGTTGGACGAAGCTCACTTCTTTGCTATCGCGTCGAGTCTTGACCCATCCATATGCCTCGGCCCCGCCGCCAGGCTCACTTCCAAGCAGGTCTCGAATACTTCGGCGCCGATAGTCCATGGTGGCCAGTTTACCGGTGGTCGTTCCCGCGGGTAGAGTCAATGGGCAATGGCCGAGTTTGTCATGAAAGTGATCATCGGCATCTTTGTCACTGGAATCGGAGGGCTGGTCCTCTATGGGGCCTGGGTGTTGCTGCGACAAGAATTAGAAGCACACTTTGGGAACAAGCGGGCCCAGCATTGGCCGACGACCGAAGGGGTCATTTTGTCGTCTGAGGCAGTGCGACGCACCGTGCGTGTGACCGAACCGCGGATCAAATACAAGTTCACTGCAGTAGGCACAGAGTATGTTTCTGAGCGCATCTGGTTTAGCGGTGCCGGACAATTAGGCAAGTACGCATCAGCAAGCGAAGTGGTCACGAACTATCCGGTGGGAACGCAGTGCACAGTACATTACGATCCATCGGCCCCGTCCGAAAGCGTCCTCGAACTCAACAAGCCGGGCCTCGGTTGTGCCCCGTTTGCTTTTGTCTTTGTGCTAGTGCCAGTAGGAATCGGGGCTATTGCAGTCGGCATAAGTGGATTGTTCAGATAGGTTTCGGCAATCAATTGATGGTGGATTCGACGCAAGACCAATGACATGCCCCCGCTCTGAATCAGTCGAGCGGGGGCAGGGCAGATCAAAACCTCGACCAGAGGTACTGGTTGGTGACCTCATGGTGAAAGAGGATCTCGGTGGTTTTGATCAGGGATCCCAGCTCCTTTGGTGAGCGCTCTGCGACAGCCTCTTTGCGCTCGATGAACTTGTCCTTGACGTCTTCTCCCAGGAGCGAACCCATCATTGATGACCCTTTCATATGCCTCACAGCATCGTAAATGCTCCCAGGAAGATAGCGCGTCCGCGTCCGCCGCTCTTCTGAGGAGATCTTCTCGGTCATTGGCCCCTCCAGTCCAGTCTTGATGAGCACGTAGAACGCCATGTAAGGGTTGGCATCGGGTGCGACCGTGCGAACTTCGATGCGTGCAGACTTGTCGTTGCCCAGCGGAATTCTGACCATTGATGTCCTGTCGACTGCAGACGACTTGATCTGGTTTGGTGCCTCGAAGTGCGGATCAAGCCGTCGGTATGCGTTTACAGACGGATTCAAAACCAGGCAGATTTCATTTGCACTGTTGAGCAATCGGTCTATGAATTCCCATCCAAAAGAAGACAGTTTGTCTTCGCCCTTTGCGTCATACATCAAGTTCTTGCCTTCCTTGGAAATCGACATGTTCGTGTGCATGCCGCTGCCGTTGATACCTGCGATTGGCTTGGGCAAGAAACTTGCCGTGCAGCCCATGTTTGCGGCGACCTGCCGGGCTGTCAGCTTGTAAAGCTGCAACTGGTCTGCGGCGAGCAATGCTTCTGTATACGAGTAGTTGAGCTCAAACTGCGAGGGAGCGACTTCGGGATGGTCCTTCTCGTTTTCGAATCCGAGCGCACGCTGACACTCTGCGAGCCTGTCAATGAAAAGCTTGAGCGGATCGTTCGGCAGACTGTTAAAGTAGCCTCCACTATGAACAGGTACGAAACCGTCGCGGCTGTTGTACTCCTGTTCGGCATTGAGACCTGCGAACAGAAAGCCCTCGCACTCTACCGCGATGTTGGCGGTCATCTTTTTTTTGGCCAGCTCGTCGCTCAGAATCTTGAGCCTGCCACGCATGTCGCTTGCGTAGGGAGTGCCGTCTTTGTCTAAGATCAGGCCAAATACTATTACTTTTCCTGGCCCAAAAATATCACTCGGCAGCCACCGGAATGAGCCCCAGTCAATTCCGAGTCGCAAATCCGACTCGTTGACAACCGAGAATCCGCGGATTGAGGAACCGTCGAAGGTCAGGTTGTCGTGACTCTTGAGGAGGAATTTCTTGTCATAGTCGAGGGTGTGGAACCTTCCCTCAATGTCGGTGAAACAGACGGTGACGGCCTTGATCTCTTTGGTCGACTCTAAGTACTTGAGGTAGTGCTTCTGCAAATCCTTGTCTGGAGTCCGCTCCAACTGCCGTGTCTTGGCTGCGAGATTGAGCTCCTCCAACTCGTCATAGGGAATTTCCAGGAAGTTCCGGAGAGGCTTTGTGGGTTTGTAAGGCCCGTCGGCCGTTGATATGGACTCAATTGCACTTCGTATTGGATCTGAAATCATAACATGTTGTATTTTACCATTAATTTTTCAAAATTAATGGTAAATCTTGAAGAAATAACAAAAACTCCCCCAGTGTCTGCACTGGGGGAGGGGTGTCAGTTGAGATCACGGGGTGACGTCATGCTTGAACCAATTGATGAAAACCCGCCAATCTTGCTGACTGACAGGGCCAATGGGCTTGAAGCTGACCCGTGTCCGGATTTCTCGAGTTTCGAACTTGATGAATCGCTCTGGGAAAGTCAAGTTCACGGCCACCAGAGTCTCTGCCGTCGGTGTTAGCCGTTGGTCAATGACCACATAGCTCTGAGACACCCAGTCGAGGGCTTCGGTCGTCATTTGAACGGAAGTGCTATTGGCCCGGAGGCTCATGTTGAGTGTCATGGCCCGGGCGGAGTTCCAAGGAGAGGTGGTGCCGACTGTGAAGTTGATCGGCGCCTCCGACTGGTTGATGACTATACCTTTCTTGAATTGGAGCAAGTCTGTGTCGATTTCGAACAGGTCTGGCAGCAAACCGCTCGCAATGTTTCCGCGAGTGAGCGTCACTGTAGAAGGTAACGCGGTCACTGCTGGGTTTCCGGTCAGTGGCGCAGTGTCCCGCTCAATGACAAAGCTAGGCACGAACTCGCCTGGGTAACCGGAGTTTGGAAAGTCGTTCCAGCCTGAGTTGGACGATCCAATCGGATAACGATAGTTCGCGAAATCCTCTATGTCGAGGAAGTTGTTGGGTTCGCCACTAGCCCAGTTTCTAAACGTGTCCTGTTCTAGGCTCGACCAGAGCCAACCGCCGCTAGGTTCGGGTGCGCCATCTGGTTGGAACAAGCCCAGCCATCCACTGATATAGGTTTGGTTTGTCGAGTCCGGAATCCGAAAGCGGTCACTGAAAAGCAGGTTATAGACAAACGAGTTTTCAGCGGTCGTCGTTGTTGTGGCAAGGTAGCCGCCCTCCATTGTCGCTTGCGCCTGGGCGTCCGTCCATCGTATGCCTGCCGGGCACGATACGGCCTTGTACCAGTGTCCGTTGCCACCCCATTGGGTCCATTCCGATGGCGGATATGGCGATTCAACAATGAGGCTCGTCAGTTGTGGGTTGTTTCTTGGCCGAGACCCGTCGAACAAGTCGTTCCAGAAGGGCCCCAAGTTTCCGCTTTTCTGCAGGAAGCAGCCCCAGTCTTCTTGTCCAGCAGTGTTGTTCGGTTCTCCGGGGAACCATCGCGTATAGCTAAAGGCTTCTCCTGTCACCCAGCCCCATCCGCCGCCAGGTTCTTGGCCATTGGCAGCTTGGACGAGCCCGATCCACGGGCCGTAGATGTTGCCATTGTTCGGGTCGGTCACGAAGTACCGGGGGTCATCGGCGAGCGAAAAAACAAAATCGTTTTCTGCGGCAGTCGTCATGGTGGCCAAGTGCCCGCCCTGTTGGCGAGCGATGATGTCGGCCTCGACCCAACTGCAACCAGCCGGTATGTAAATCGCCCGGTACCAGTGTCCGTTCCCGCCCCACTGCACCCAGTCGCTTGTCGATAGCTTGAGGCCAGAGACGTACCAGCCACGAGGCGAACCGTTGAAGGTGCCTTGACCGCAGACACTTTGGCCATTGCTGCTAATTCCGGACGTGCTTGTCAGGACCCAGCCGGTCAGATCGACACCCTGAGTGGGCAAGAACTCGTTTAAGTCGACCAATCCGGTAGCCGAACTCCAGAGGAACGCCCGGTTGTTCGCTGAGCCTCCAACAATTGAACCATCCGAGCTGACCGCACGGGCCAAGTTGCCGCCGATGTTCTGCATGCCCGTGGCTTGCGTCCACCTGAAAGCGTTGCCGTTGCCGGCTCCGCCAACAACCACTGATCCGTTGTCGCTTACGGCGTTGGCATAACCAACACCGAGGTCGGCCATGCCTCCCGCTTGAGTCCATCGAAAGGCATGCTGGCCGTCGTCCTTTAAGCTGTAGCCGACGACAACGCTCCCATCTTGGTTGACCCCTCCGGCGCTGGCGACCGCCGATCCATTTGGGAGATAGCCGAGGTTGACCATCCCAGTTCCTTGTGTCCAACGAAAAGCGGCAACTGGGCCGGATTGAGTGCTGGACTGGCCTACAATCACGTTTCCATCGCTGCTGATGGCTCGTGCCACGGAATTTGCGCCGCCATCCAGGCTTCCAAGGGTCGTCATTCCCGTGCCCTGCGTCCATCGAAAGGCGTGCGGGTCGCCAAACCCGGCAATGACGGCTCCATTTGAACTGGCCCCATACGCAGTCGACGAGAATCCAAGAGAAAGGACGCCAAGGTTGGTCATCCCACCAGACACAGTCCATTTGATAGCGCGGCCAAAGGCGCCAAACGACGACATCCCAACTACTGTGCCTCCATCCCTGCTCAAGCCAAGGGCGTCAGAGCCGACCCCCTGTCCCAGATTTCCAATGTTATAGAAAAGCGTTTGTGCTGTTGCGGATCCAGTAAGACACCAGAAGGCCGACAGCGTAATTGCAAATCGAGTTTTCATAAAACCTTTCTCCGTAAATCCGCATTATGGCTAGTCCCTGAATAGGAATCCTCAGATTATGCTAATAAACATACGGGATTATAAGATTTGGCAAAATTGCGGGCACAAGAGGCTGTCTTTGCGTGGTTCTCTATTCTCACTTTTTGACATGCTTCATGAGTTCTTTGACAGCAGCTTCAAGCTGACGGTCCCTACCGTCGACAGAATCGTTCGGTGTCCAGCGCACCTCAACGTCTGGCTTGCGCCCATTTTGCTCGAGGTTCTCGCCATTCATGGCGTAGGCGCCGCTACCTGGCATCCGGATGGAGCCACCGTCCCATAGGCTGTATGCGCCAGTGCCAATGACGCCTCCTGCAGTCCGCTCGCCGATGACTGGCCCCAGCTTGAGGAACCGAAATCCTTCGGAAAAAATTTCTGCATTACTGAACGAGTATTGGTTCGTCAGGCATGCTGCAGGCATTTCGAGCGCGTTGCCCCGGTAGCTGTTTTCGCTGAACCGATGATCAGGGTCGTCGCGATTGGTCCGGATGAGCCAAGGCCTCTTAAGCATCGTGTTAAGGATGATGTGGCTTGTGAATCCGCCACCATTGTAGCGGACGTCTAGCAAAACACCGTCTTTCCCATCGAGATCGGTGTAGATTTCTCGTAAGAATGTGTCGAGGCTGGGAACATCCATGCTTTGTATGTGGATGTATCCGAGCTTTCCACCGCTTAGCTTGTCCACGATGTCTTTGTTCGACCGAACCCAAGCATCGTACCATGCGGAAGTCTTTGTCGATGGCCTAACTGGTTGAATGGCGACCTCGACTGTTTTTTCACGTCGGATGAGGGTCAACCTGACCCGCTTGCCAGCCTTTCGGTTGAGCGCCTCAGCCATGGTCGTCCCCTTGCCTAAATCGACACCATCGACTTTTGTCACCCTGTCCCCCTCGCTGAGTTGAGAGTCTGGGTGCGCAGCGGGAGAATTGTCGTAGACCTTGCTCACTACGAAACTTCCACGGGCATCGAGCGCGTCCATGTCCCAATCGACGCCGAGCCATCCAGTCTCGTCAGGGACGGGGGCCCGATACCCTCCGGGGCCGTTCGCACCCAAGTGGCTACTGTCCAGGAGTTCGAGCATTTCGCCCATCAGCGCGTAGAAGTCGTCACGACTCTGGACTCCAGGGACAATTTCGGCGAACTTGTCGTGGATGGCCGCCCAATCTTTATTGTTCATGGCTGGGTTGTAGTACATCCTGCTCATTGCCCACCAGACCTCGTCAAAGAGGCAGAGCTCTTCATCGGCTAAGTTGACACTGAACTGTGCATTAAATCCAACCGGTGACACCGCCCCTCCGGCAACGGACATGGCATTAACCTTTCCGGCCTGAAGGAAATAGAGTTTCTGCTTGTTCGCAGCCCACTCGATCCCATTGACCGGGCCGGTGACGGTAGCGACGGGCTTGACTGACCCAGATTTCAAGTCGACCGTGGACAGTTGGCCCTCGATATTGGCGTACATGGACTTTCCGTCCGCGCCAGGCCAGATCCCCCCGGCGTCGCCTGTGTCAAGGACCCTGCGCCGTCCCTCTATGCCCTTGATAACAATTTTTACGGACGTATCTTTGCTTGGCTCTTCTTTAGCTGCGTCGATCTTGTCCAGGTCGTCTTCGGACCAGGTGAGAGGTTGGGGCACAAGGTCGATCACAAACATTGGCGTCCTCGAGTCTCGGGTTTCGGAGTAATTCACTCCTTCGTTTCCGGCAAACACCAAAGATTTGCCGTCGGCGCTGAACACTGGCGTCGAGCTAGATTTGCCGACCCTTGTGACTTCGATAACGCCGGTGCCATCCACCTTTGCCACTTGGATCCTGACTCCCCGCTGGCTTGTGGCACGGTAAGCGATCCACTGGCTGTCCGGGGACCAATTGTAGGTACGGCCCCCGGAGACTGCGTCGCCAAAGTCACCTTTTGCGACCACCTTGGCTTCGCCACCAGAAGCCGCACAGACCAGGATTTCGCGGTCACCGCGATGGAAGGCGACCCACTTGTGGTCGGGCGACGGCATAGGGCTGTTGAGATCCTTCACGTCATTTTGGTAGTCGACGATCTTGCCTTCGATGGTGACTGTCTTCAGTGAACGGAGGCCCTTGGCACCACTCGCAACGTACAAGATCTTTGTGTCATCCAACCAAACTGGGCTTGAATCTAGCCGGGGCGAAGTCGTCAGCCTACGTGTCGTACCGCCTTTTTCTGGAATAAGGAAGAGGTCGCCGCGAAGCTGGATCACAGCCCTCTTACCGTTTGGAGACACGGAAAAGTCAGAAGCGCCTGTGCTGAGGCTCAATTCTTGCACAGGGTCTCTGGGCGCGTCTGCAGGAGCCAAAATTTCGAGTGGATGCGCAGAGCCTGTGGTCCGATCAAGCGTCCATATCCTGGAATCTTTTTGAAAGCTCAGGAGTTTGCCATCTTTGCTGGCACTAAGGACTCGCACCGTACCCGAGGTGAATTGGGTCAGTTGTTTGAGCCCCCCACCTTGAGTGTTGCCGGTCCATACGTTGGGGGCAGTCCCGCGGTTCGAGACAAACGCCAACGTGTCGTTGTCCAGAAACACCGGGAAAAGGTCGTTCCGGTCCCCAGGAATGACCAAGCGGCTCTGTCTGACTGGCGCAGTTGCCTGGGTGATCCAAATGCGGGCTGTATTTGCGCCGCTGTGTCCAGGCTTTCGCCAGTTTCCCGGCCCGCCGCCTGAGTTGTAAGCCATCCACTGACCGTCCGGCGACAATGTGGGGTAGTACTCGTACTCCATCACGCCAGCGGTCAATCGAACGACCTCGCCGCCGGTCGACCGCACTCGGAACACGTCGAGGCGACCAAAATTGTTCGTGTACCCATAGACATATTGCCCGTCAGGAGACACCGAAGAGGGGTATTCGCTACTGCTTTCAAAGGTCAGTCGCTTGAGGCCCGATCCGTCGGCGCCCGTACAAAACACGTCGAGTGAACCGAAGCGAGAACTGGCAAAGTAAATCTTCTTGCCGTCTGGGGACCACTTGGGAAGGCTCTCTTCAGCCGGATGGACGGTCAATCTAGTGGCTGTCCCACCCGTACTGGGAACTGTCCATATGTCCCCCTGCCACGCGAACGCAAGTGACTTTCCGTCGGGGGAGAGGCAGGGATCGGATGTTCTGACAATCGTGTTGGCGTGAGACGCCATACAAGCTAATAGAGCAATTCCGCAAAGTAGAGCTCGAGCGGCCATGATCCGACAAGATACCTCCCTTAAAAGACCCAATGTCCTGAGGCAACGGAACGTTGGCCACCTGTGCGAGGTAAGAATCAACGCGTATGTTTGCGACATCAATTCTTGCTGTCGCCCTGGCTCAATCGAACGGTACTGAGATCAAGCTCCTTCGGTACCCGACAGTCCATGGCGACTCTATCGCATTTGTCTACGGGGGCGACATCTGGACTGCAGACCTCAAAGGGGGTCTGGCCAGAAGACTGACCACAAGCGCAGGCTCCGAGACCTGGCCGAGGTTCTCCCCAGACGGAAAGTGGATCGCCTTTAGTGGCCAGTACGATTCAGCCGTACCGAGCGTTTATGTCATTCCATCAGAGGGTGGGTCACCGCAGAGACTGACGTTTGACCCCGCACCATGTAACGTGACGGGCTGGTCACCGGACGGCAAGGTCACTTACTCATCGTCGCTTGGTTCGGCCTTTACCGGCCGTTTGTGGAAAGTCGGGCTCAATGCGGGTATGCCTGAAAGAACTGACTTGGCCGAGTATTCGAACGGTACATTTTCGCCTGACGGTACGACTATGGCTTACAACCGCAACAATAGCTATGGCTACAACTGGCGCAGGTACCGTGGCGGAACGCAGGGCCGCGTCTGTTTCTACGACTTTGCGCAAAAGAAGTATTGGGAACTTCCCACTGGACGAGAACAAAACTATTGGCCGATGTGGGTCGGCGACAAGGTCTACTACCTGTCAGACAAGTCGAGCGAAAACATCAATTTGTGGAGTTACGACACGGGCAACCGCTCCTCAAAGCAGGTGACGAACTATGAGGACGGGGACATGAAGAACCCGAGCACAGACGGTAAGACACTTGTTTTCGAGAGGAACGGCCAACTCGGGGCTCTCGACTTGGCGACAATGCAGTCGGTCGATCTCAAAATCCGGGTCGCCAGCGACATGGTCATGGCCCGTCCCCGGTTTAGAAGATTTGGCGATGCGGTCGCCGGCTTCGACCTTTCACCTAGTGGAAAGCGCTTGGTCGTCGAGGCTAGAGGAGACCTGTACAGTGTCCCAGCCAAAAATGGTGAGACGCGGAACTTGACTGCCAGTCCAAAATCGCGCGAAACGAACCCACAATGGTCATATGACGGACAATCCATTTTCTTCATCAGCGACAAGTCCGGTGAAAAACGGATCTACCAAATGCCGCAGATGGGCGGCGTGGCCAAAGAACTGAACACGCCAACAGGTGTGATCATCCAAGGATTCAGCTTCTCGCCAGACGGAAAGAAAATCAGCTTCTGGACTGTTGACAATTCACTCTATGTCCATGACATCGCTTCGGGTGCGACAGACAAGGTCTATACAGACCCGGCCCAGGGAACCGCGTTTGATTGGTCGCCAGACAGTAACTGGATCGCCCACAGCATGACGCAGAAGAACATGTTCACTGCGATCAACATCTATGACGTCAAGGCAAAAACCGATCGGAAAATCACGGAAGGATATTATGCTGACACTGCCGTTTCGTTCGATCTCAATGGGAAGTACCTTTATGTCGTTTCAGGTAGGACATATGCGGCCAATCCTGGCCCGCTCGAAATAGGGCTCTATCAATCCTCGATCCAACGAGTCTATGCGATAGTCCTCAGCAAGGATCAAACCAACCCACTACTCCCACCTGCGGACGAGGAGCCGGTCACTGGAGACAAGAAAGAGGACGCCAAGCCAGCCGAGGGCACGGACGTAAAAATCGACTTTGACGGCTTGGACCGTCGAATGATCGCCCTTCCATGGGGACCTGGAAACTACGGCTTCTTGGTGGGGACGACAAACGGCGTCATGACTGTTTCGAACGGCAGCTTGGTCAAGTTCGACTTTGACTCGAAAAAATCGCAGTCGATCTTGGCTGGGCCATCCAACTTGGCGTTCAACCAAAAGCGGACGAAGCTGGCTTATGCTGCAGGCGGAGTCGTGGGAATCACAGACATCCATCCGGGCATCGAGCCAGGCGAAGGCAAAGTGACGCTCACCGATGTCGCCACAATGTGGAACCCGACCGACGAATGGAACCAGATCTTCTGGGAAGCTTGGCGGCACGAAAGGGACAATTACTATGACCCCAAGATGCTGGGGCTCGACTGGAAAGCCATCGGTAACAAGTATGCGGCACTATTGCCCTATTGCTCCAACCGAGCCGACCTGACGTACCTCATCGGCCTCATGATTGGCGAGCTGGGGACCGGCCACGCATACACACAACCGGGCGAGACGGGCTATTCAGCTCCAAACGTCCCCGTGGGAATGTTGGGTGCCGACTACGAGACCGTTGGCGGAAAAGTCCGGTTCAAGAAAGTCTACAAAGGACTCAACTTCGAAGCTGAAAGGTCGGGCCCGCTTGGTGCACCCGGGGTCAACGTCGAAGACGGCGACTACTTGATCGCGATCAACGGTACACCTGTGACCGACCAGACAAGCGTAAGTTCACTCTTGGTCGACAAGGTGGACAAGTCCGTGACCTTGACTGTCGGTCAGTCACCTACAAGCACGAGGAAGGTGGTCGTCCGCCCAATCGCGAATGAACAAAACCTCCGCTACATCGAATGGGTCGAAACGAACCGGTCTTATGTCAAAAAAATGAGCGGCGGAAAGATTGGCTATATGCACGTCCCCAACACTAACGTCCAAGGCATAATTGAGTTCATTAAGGGCTACTATTCGAACTCTGACGCCGAAGCATTTATCATTGATGAACGATATAACGGTGGCGGATGGATTCCGACGTTCTTTATCGAGTACCTGATGCGGACTCCACAAACGGTGTTCAAGCCAAGGTACGGCATGGATCAGGATCTGACGAACCAAACCCTCAATGGTCCAAAGTGCATGCTCATCAACGAGTTTGCTGGCTCAGGCGGTGACATGTTCCCGTGGCTGTTTAAGCGCAACGGCCTTGGCCCGCTCATTGGCACACGGACATGGGGTGGCCTCGTCGGAATCAATGGGTTCCATGATGCCGTCGATGCAGGTGGCGTGACCGCCCCGGCGTTCGGAATCTACGATCGAGACAAGGGTGAGTGGATCGCTGAGAACAAGGGCGTCGACCCGGACATTACAGTCGATGCACGGCCAGACTTGATCGCACAAGGCAAGGATCCCGTCTTGGATCGAGGGATCGAATATCTCAATGGAGAGCTCAAGAAAGGATCCAAGTCTCGGAAGTATCCCGAGTTCCCGCGGGTCAAAAAGTAAGCCAAGCGCTCCGTGCAAGAGTGGCCCAGGTCCTTACCCAAGGATCTGGGCCACCTGCTTTTTGGCTAAGCAGTTTCGACCTTGGTAAAGTCGCCAGCCAATCGCAATAGGGCGACGCATCCATCGAGCATCTTGAGCCTTGCGTCCCTAACTGCGTCATCCTCGACCATGACCATGGTCGAGTCGAAAAAAGCGTTGATTGGCTCGGCAAGAGGTTTCAGTGCGGCAATGAGACCGTCTGAGTCTTCGGCTTGAGCGGCCTTATGGGCAACCGGGCTTTGTCGCAAAACAACATCACGAAGCGACTCTCCTTCGGTCGACTGGAGACGCGCGCCCTCTGTGGAAGAGTCGAAGAACCCAATACCTTTCTTGAGTGCAGCTGCGACAATATTGGCTGGCCTGGTGCAGGTTTGGACGAACGTCGCGTCCTGGATGATTTGGCGCATTGTGTCCATTCGGAACCTAGTGGCCCGCGGGTCGAGGTCTGAGAATGTCACGACGTCGACGAGAGACTTTGATTCGCCCAGTAATGATTCGTATCGGGCCGCAAAAATCTCTTGCAATACAGCCGTAGCCTCACTTATGTCGACTCCTTGGTGCCTGTACAGGGCCGCAGCTTTTTCAAACATTGGCGATAGGGAAGGCAAGGGTTTCGGCCAATTCCAGACAATTTCAATGATTTGTGTGGCAGACCTTCGGAGCCCGAACGGGTCGCTGGATCCGGTTGGAACGCTGCCCGTGCCCACGAAACCAGCCAACTTGTCGATCTGGTCAGCCAACATCACTATGGCAGCCGCCTGGGAACCAGGATTGTCCAATGCGAGTTTGTCTGCGCGGTAGTGGTCACTGATCGCGGATGAGACGAGTTGCGGCATGCCTTCTCTCAGCGCGTATTCACCGCCAATCACGCCTTGCAGCTCGTCAAGCTCAGAAACCAAACCCGTCGTCAAGTCGGCTTTAGCAAACCTCCCAGTGCCTGACCAAAGGGCGACAGACTTGACAAGAGACTCTAACCGGGCACAGCGGTCTCGGATTGTCCCTAGCCTGTCGTGAAAGTTCATGGCAGATGTTTTTTCTAGAAAGTGATCGAGTGAGTGCTTGAGGTCGTCCTCGTAAAAGAACTTTGCGTCGTTGAACCGTGCGTTGAGCACCCACCGGTTGCCCTCGCGCACGTCGGACTCCTGGCCACCGTTCCGCACAGATACAAACTTGTTAATCAGTCTGCCGTCGCTACCACGAACTGGAAAAAAGCGCTCATGTTTGGCCATGACTGTCTTGAGCACCGGGTCTGGCAAAACTAGGAAGTCGGAGTTGAATTCTCCGATCAGGGCTTGCGGCCACTCGGTCAAGTTTGCATTCTCGTCTATCAAGTTTTGCTCGGAGCCAGGGTCAAGTCCAAATTCTGTAAGCTGCACGCGGATGCCATCCTGACGCTTCCTAGGACAAGGCTGGACAGAGCGGGCTACGAGTTCGCTGACAAGTTGGGCGTAGGACGTCACAGTGAACTTAGCCGGACTGATGAAACGGTGTCCACGGCTCTCTGCTCCGGAAGGAACGCCGGCGACCGAAAAGGGCACGACCTCTCCATCAAAAAGTGACACGATCCAGCGGATCGGCCGGGCAAACCGAAAAGTCCCATTTGCCCACCGCATCGTTTTTGCGAACCGAATGTCCGCAACCGCGTCCGGGACAAGTGAAGATAGGAGCACGTTTGTGGCTTGTCCAGGCAGGGTTTTCCGAACCCAGACATATTGACCGTCCGACTCGGCATCAGAGGGGTCGACCCCTTGGCCCCGACAAAAACCCTCGAGCGCCTTTGTTGGTTTGCCTTCTGCGTCGTAGGCAGCCGTCACAGACGGGCCCCGGGCTTCCACATTTTGAGGGGGCTGTTCCCCTGGCAGTCCGTCGAACCCGACAATAAGTCTTCTCGGGGTGTAGAGCAGGTCATTGACGGAGAATCCAGGAAGCCCGGCTTCGGTCAGGCGCCTCGCGATTCCGTCCCGTAGGTCGGCGCAAGCTGAGAGAAGCGAGGAGGCAGGAAGCTCTTCACAGCCGATTTCGACGACCAATTCAGACATGGACGGCAGTTTACCGTCGTAATTTGACCTTGACCGTTGCGCCGAGGACACTCTGCAAGTAGAATAGGCGGTAGCTCAACTGGATTGAGCCCGTGAAGCAGTCACGGAGGACAAAATATGAGGACATTGCTTGCTTTAGCCGTAGTCGGCGGGGCTGTTTTGGCGACGGCACAACCCGTTTCCACTCCCGTCAACTTGGCCCTAAGGATCGGCGCAGCCTATCCCATCGACAATAACACCCGTGACCTGGTCAAAAATTTCATCGGCGCAGGGTTCGACTACTTCTTCGATCGCAGCTTGGTCGCTGGTGGCGAAACTTCTGTGTCGGTTGACTGGCTGGGTAAGAGCGGGAGTGGGGCCCACGGCAACATCTTCCCCATGATGATCAACCAGCGTTGGTACAACCCAAACAGTAGCGAAGAAGCTGGCACCAGAGGTTACTTCTTCTTGGGTGCCGGTGCTGCGATTATCGATGTCAATAACAGCAAGACAGTATTGGCTGCCCGCGCAGGTTTCGGACGAGAGTTTGGCGAGCACATCTTTGGTGAAATCAACATCATTTTGAGTGACGACGCCGACGGCGCAAGAGCTAACTCGGCCGGCGTCTACCTCGGTTACCGGTTCTGAGACCATAACAGGGCCTTTCCCTCATGGAAAAGGCCCTGTCATTTGTCCAGCAAAACCCGGTTCGTGGCGAGTGCAATGGGTAACCTCTGAACCATGCTGGACCGCCAATTCGTCAGACAGAGCCCCGACCAAGTCCGGATTCAGTCTGCCCGAAAAAGGGTGGCCGCTCCAGTCGACGAGTTTTTGAAAATCGACAAAGAGTGGAGGGACAAGATCCAAGAGCTCGAAGTTCTGCAAGCCGAATCCAACAGGGTCAGCAAGAGCATCGGGTCGCTCATGGCTGCCGGTCAAAAAGACGAGGCAGAGGCGGCCAAGATTCTGGCCGCAGAGACCAAGTCCAAAATTCCTGCCCTTGAGCACCAGGTTCGAGAGCTGGAAGATGCGCTCCATCTCGTCGAGCTGAAGTTTCCCAACCTTCCGCACAGTTCTGTCCCAGAAGGGGCGACTGCAGAAGACAACGTGGTCGTGCGGGAGTGGGGCGATAAACCTTCTTTCGCAGAACCGCCGCACACACATTGGCAAATTGCTGCCGAACACAATCTCATTGACTTTGAGAGGGCTAGCAAGATCAGCGGTAGTGGTTTTGCAGTTTATACAGGCCAAGGTGCCAAGCTTCACCGTGCCCTCATACAGTTCATGCTGGACCATCAGACATCGCAGAACGGCTACGAAGAAGTCTATCCGCCGTCACTCGTGACTGCAGAATCCTTGATCGGGACAGGGAACCTGCCAAAGTTTGAAGAAGATCTGTACAAGACTTGTGACGATCTCTATCTGATTCCTACCGCCGAGGTCCCTGTCACAAACCTGTACCGGGACGAAGTTTTAGATGGGACTGAGCTTCCCATCAAGCTGGCAGCCTTCACGCCGTGCTTTCGCCGTGAGGCGGGTGCGGCTGGCAAAGACACTCGTGGCATCTTGAGGACGCACCAGTTTGAGAAGGTCGAATTGGTCAAGTTTGTATTGCCCGAAGAATCGTACAACGAACTTGAGTCGCTCGTAACTGATGCCGAGTCGGTTTTGCAGGCGCTCGGGCTCCATTACCGGGTCGTGCTGTTGTGCGCTGGCGACATGGGGGACAAAGGGTGCAAGTGTTATGACATCGAAGTCTGGTCGCCGGGCGAAAACCGCTATCTTGAAGTGTCGAGCTGCACAAATTTTGAGGCTTATCAAGCTCGCCGTGCCAACATAAGGTTTCGCAGAGGCCCAGGCGAAAAACCTGAGTTTGTCCATGTATTGAACGGATCTGGTTTGGCTGTCCCCAGGTTGCTGGTTTCATTATTGGAGACCTATAGACTGAGCCAGAACGGAGACATCGTCGTCCCGCAAGCGTTGAAGCCGTATGTCGGGGTGGACGTCCTCGTCAAGGAGTCATAGAGGTAGAAACCCGGACAAAACACGTGGAGCAATTGGCTGGCTGGGGCAACTTCCCGGTGACAGAGGCAAACCTGGTCCGCCCTGAACGGTTGAGAGACCTAGTCCCTGTTGGCGATTCAGTTATTGCTCGAGGGTTGGGGAGGTCTTATGGGGACGCGGCGCTCAATAGCTCGGGCACCACAGTCCTCACGACAAAGCTGGACAGGTTTGTCGAGTTCGATGCGACTACCGGGCTTGTGAGGGCAGAGGCTGGGCTGTCACTTGGCGCCCTTTTGAAAGCGATGGTGCCGAGAGGGTGGTTTGTCCCGGTGACACCAGGGACCCAGAACTGTACTCTGGGTGGGTGCTTGGCCGCAGATGTCCACGGCAAGAACCATCACCGGGACGGGACCTTCAGTCGACATGTCACCAAGGCCACCTTAGTTTTGGCGAGCGGTGAGACCCGTGTGCTCAATCAGTCTGACCCCCTGTTTTGGGCGACGGCTGGGGGCATGGGCTTGACAGGGATCATTCGGGAAGTTGAGCTCCAACTAATTCCAGTCGAAACTGCGTACATGCAGGTCAAACATGTTAAATCTCCAGACCTTGACACGACTATCGAGCTCTTGACCGATCCAGCCCATGACGCCCAATACACGGTGGCTTGGATCGATTGCCTGGCTTCAGGAGCCAGCTTGGGCCGCGGAGTTTTCATGGCAGGCGACCATGCCCCAAAGTCGGCCGTCCCCTTGAACCGTGAGGATCCTCTCCGGCTTAAGATGAAGAACACGAAGCCTTTTCCTATCGATTTGCCAGGCTTTGCCCTCAACCCGTTCACGATAAAGCTGTTTAATGCCGCTTACAATTCGTTCCAGGGCCGACGAGGAGAGTTTTTGTCACCATACCCTTCTTTCTTTTATCCGCTGGACGGCATAGACCAGTGGAACCGTATGTATGGCAAGCGGGGATTTGTGCAGTATCAGTTCGTTCTACCGGCTGCTACAGCGCAAATAGCCATGCGTGAAGTCCTGCGGCGGTTCTCCGAGGCACGGCGAGCGTCGTTCTTGGCCGTGCTCAAACGTTTTGGGGCCCAGGGCCCCGGCCTCTTGTCGTTTCCGACGGAAGGATTGACACTGTCGCTCGACATCCCAATGTCTTCCGGCATTTTGGAATTCTTAGATGGAATGGACGCATTTGTGAGGAACCATGGGGGCAGGATCTATCTTGCCAAGGACTCAAGGATGGGTCCTGAAATGCTCCGAGCTGGGTACCCACGCCTAGACGAGTTTTGCGAAGTCAGGCGCTTGGTCGATCCAGCCGGAAGGTTCTCCTCCGATTTGTCGAGGAGGTTAAAGCTCTGTCCATAGATAGAAACGTTGTCGTTATCTTTGGAGCGACCAGTGGGATCGCCCGTTCTCTCGGGGTGCAGTGGGCGGAAGCTGGTTATCCTATCTATTTATTGGGGCGAGACACCGATGAGCTCCAGCGGATCTCCACTGACCTCGAACTTCGCTGTGGAGTGAAGGTCTGGCACAAGCAGTTCGACTCAAACGAGCATACCGGCCATGCCGCCCTTGTTCGAGAGATCGCAGACCAGGCGGGCGCCATTGAGGGATTCCTGATCGCGCTAGGATACATGGGCGACCAGTCGACCTCAGAAACTGACGTTGCCGAATGCGAAAAGGTCTTGGGCACTAATTTTGTGGACGTCGCCGTGCTTTGCCATGCCTGCGCGTCGCACTTGGAATCTCTCGAAACTGGCTGGATCGCCGTCCTGTCGTCTGTGGCCGGCGATAGGGGCCGAATGAGCAATTATGTGTACGGTTCGGCCAAAGGGGGGCTATCGGTGTTTCTTCAGGGGCTGCGCTCCCGCCTACAAAAATCGGGTGTCCATGTCTTGACCGTCAAGCCGGGGCCAGTGGACACATCTATGACTTTTGGAATGAGCAAGCTCCCCTTGCTTTGCCCGCCAGAAAAGGTCGCATCGGACATCGTTCGTGCGGTCGCCAAGCGAAAGGACGTGCTCTATACTCCGGGGCCTTGGCGACTCATCATGTTCATCTTGCGGAGCGTGCCTGAAAGGTTGTTCAAGAAGACCAGCCTTTGATCATCAGGGCGAGTCCGGTACCCTTAAGCAGCGATGTCTCTACTCAATGTGCCGATAGGATCCCATTGCCCAGATGAAGTCAACGTCATCATCGAGATCCCTCGATTGAGCCAAAACAAGTATGAGATGGATCCCGATTGGGGAGTCATGCGTTTGGACAGAGTGCTGTTTTCTCCTCTCCACTACCCTGCGGACTATGGTTTTGTCCCCCAAACAAAGTATGAAGATGGGGACCCGGTTGATGCTCTTGTACTCATTTCTCGGCCGACATTCCCTGGAGTGGTCGTCGAGGCTCGTCCGGTTGGGGTCTTGGAAATGCGCGACGGCGGCATGCCGGACGAAAAAATCCTGTGTGTCGCCACCAAGGACCCGAGGTTCAATAAGCGATACAACATGGGAGACATGAACCCTCACACACTCGCGGAGATCGTCCACTTTTTCGAAGTTTATAAGGCTCTAGAGAACAAGGAAGTCGAGATTGTCGGTTGGAAGGATGTTGAAGTTGCCCACCACATTCTGAAGTCATATAGGACAGACGAAGCCAAGGACATGGCATGAGAGTGTTTGTGTCTGTGGATATAGAGGGGGTCACAGGCCTCGTAAGTTGGTCTCAATGCGGTGGCCCGAACTCTAGTCACTACGACTGGATGTATGCTAGGAGAATGATGACCCATGACGCGAACGCCGCTATTCGAGGCGCACGGTCTGGCGGCGCGACGCATATCGTCTTAAAGGACTCGCACGGTTCTTCCCGTAACCTTTTGATCGACGAATTGGAACCCGGTGTCGAGCTCATTTCTGGCACAGGCCCCCATCCGGGCGGCATGATGACTGGCATAGATTCGACATTTGACTGTGCGATGCTCGTCGGCTACCATGGAAGGGCTGGCACTCAGGACGGAGTCATGGAGCACACGATTTCGGGGTCGATCCATCGAATGTGGATCAATGGCCAGGAGTCTGGGGAATTGGCCATGTCTATTGCTACCGCAGGCACATTCGGAGTCCCTCTTGTCATGGTCAGCTCAGATGACAAAGGATGTGCAGAGGCAGCATCGCTGGTTCCAGGAATCAAAACTGCACAAACCAAGATCGGGATGGGCCGCTACATCGCCCGGTTGGCCCACCCAGACCAGACCCGAGTCCTCATTGAGTCTGCGGCCCAGCAAGGTGTCCAGAGTGCCCCAGATATCAAGCCTTGGCGGCCAAGCGAACCTGTCCACATCAAGATCGAACACAACCAGTCCGAGCAGTGTGATTATTCGTCCCTTATCCCAGGATGGACACGGGTTGACGCCTATGCGTATGAAGGCAAGTTTCCAACCTGGGCCGATGCGCACAGAGCCACGCGTGTGGCCATGGCGTATTCGTCGCTGTCTAGCCAAGCCAGCAAGTGATCGGTGGTATCCTCTCAGCAAACATGAAGCTGGTGGTCTGCATAGTCCACAATCGTGACAGAAACCGGCTCTGCGACCAGCTGGTCAAATCTGAATTCAAATTCACCGTGATTGGCTCGTCAGGTGGTTTCTTGAGAGAAGGGAACACAACCCTGCTGTCCTGTGTCCAGGACGATAAACTCGACCTGCTCAAACAGATCATCGAAGTGAACTGCAGAGCTAGGGAACAAGTTGTCAACGCTGTCCCTTATGAATCCGCCGCCAGTGTCGCGTTTGTTCCAAGTGCAATGACTGTTCAAGTCGGTGGGGCCGTTGTTTTTGTCGTCGAGGTGAATGAATTTGTCAGGTTTTGAATTGGCGCGACTCTCAGCCTGTCACGCAATCCTGTGCCATGGGGCCTCACTTAGCGACCTCGAGGCCATCGCCGTCGAATTGGCGCAAGAGTGGATGTGCGTCAATGGTCGGTGCGGAGAGTGCCCCGTCTGTCGCACTGTGTTGGGAGAGAGGGCCGTCGATTTAGCCGTGTTCCGGCCATGGGGCAAAGCACATTTGCTAAAGATTTCGGCCCTCAGGCCCGTCAATGCAACTCCGCCTGATGAAGAGAGACCGCCGAACAACGTGTCGTCGTTCCTCCGCACGCCCCCGCTCATGGCTGCAACGAAGGTCGTAGTCTTACACGAGGCGGACAGGTTAAACAAGGAAGCTGCCAACGCGCTTTTGAAGATCCTAGAAGAGCCGCCAGGATTTGCAAAATTTGTGCTCACGACGACGAGTCTGGGGCAAATTGTTTCGACGATAAGATCCCGCTGCTTGCCATTTTCAGTCGCTCCAAGCAAGATTGATGAGAGTGACCCGCTTGTGACCGTTTTCGGGGGTAAGACAGGTTCCCTATATATGCCCGACGACCTTAGGCCGATTTATCAGGAGCTGTACGAAGAGGCCCTTTCGAGCACGGATGCCCCAAGAGGGGGAGCATTGGCGTTTGCGGAAAAGTCCAGGTCTATTGCCGAGAAACTGTCGAAAACAAGTGGGATGACTTCGCGGAGCGCGAATGCAGAAGTCCTAAGGTGCCTGGCTTTCTGGGCAGTCAAGGCGCACGCCCGCTCCCCCGGAAAGTCTCAATATGTAGTGGACGCACACAAAATGGTACTGGGAATGGTCAATCCTGGCTGCGTTTTCGACTCGGTTTGGTCAACGATTTTGGCCTGACTTTGGAGATGCGCTCGGTCTTGCGCGAACCTTTGCCCAGGCCCGGAGGGCCGCAATGTCCTCAGCCATGGTTCTGCTTAACGGCACCTGTGCCTTGGCTTCGTCAAGTAGATCGGAGTCCAACAGCTCCCGGCCCTGGTCGAAAGCTCTGTTGAGCGCTCCGACGACCACCTGTTCGATTTCCGCACCACTGAATCCGTCAGTCGATTTGGCCAATGTCTTTATGTTAAAGTTCTGCGGATCGCGCTTTCTCTTGCCCAGATGAATTTTGAAGATGTCAGCCCGTTCTTCGCCAGATGGGAGATCGACGAAGAAAATCTCGTCAAATCTTCCCTTTCGCAGAAGTTCGGGAGGTAAAGAACTCACATCATTGGCGGTTGCGACGATGAAGACGGGCTTTGTCTTTTCTTGCATCCAGGTCAGGAAAGTGGAAAAGACACGGGCAGTCGTCCCACTGTCGCTGATGCCTCCTCCTCCCGTCCCAGCAAACCCTTTTTCGAGTTCATCTATCCACAGAATACAAGGTGCGAGACTTTCTGCGATCCGGATTGCTTTTCGCATGTTGTCTTCACTTTGGCCGACCAGGCTGCCAAACACGCGGCCCACATCCATTTTGAGCATCGGTAAGGAGTAGGTTGCCGATATCGCCTTGGCTACCAACGACTTTCCGCAACCCTGGACGCCTAGCAGGAGGACACCCTTTGGATAGGGGATGCCAAATTCGCGAGCCGCGTCAGTGAAACTTTTTTCGCGTGTTTCGAGCCAGTCCTTCAGGAGATCGAGTCCACCAACGTCTTTCAGTCCACTGTCAGCTGGATAAAACTGAAGAATTCCGGATTTGCGGACGATCTGCTTCTTTTCCTCGATGATTTGGTCGACACTAAGCTTTTTGGTTTCGACAAGGCTTCTAGCGAGGGCAGACTCGATTTCGTCGGCAGTGAGCCCTTGTGCAGACCGGACCAGTAGCTCGAGTTGTTCAGGTGCAAGTGCGAGGTCGAGCTTCGGGTTGTCTTTGGCGGCTTCAGCGGCTTCTTTGATCTGTGCTTCGATCTCGGGAGGTTCCGGGAACGGAAACTCCATGACCGTCACATCCTTTTCCAATTCCACGGGAAGATTCAAACTGGGAGACACGATGAACAAAGTTTGCGTACGCCCTCTGAGCCGAGCCGCAAGGTCGCGCATCAACCTGACGACCCGAGAGTCGCGCATGTAGACGTGGAAATCTTTCAGCAGAAAAACCGAGTATTCGGGTGCCTCATGGATGAGGGCAAGCGCCTCGAGTTCTCCTGGAAGCTGCGATGGGTTCGCCGGTCCGGTTGTGCGCACTACAGCTGGTTTCATGCCCTGAGTCACGCTCCAACTGTGCAGTTTGCGGTTCAAGGTCTGGCTGACCGATTGCAGGGCTTGTTCCACCCTCCTCTCTTCCCAACTGACGACATAGACGATCGGGTACTTCGCTCGTATCAGGACTTCAATTTCGCGGCGGGCGTCCATTCCCCCAGAGGCTACCCAGGTTCAGTTGGGCAAGGTGGTCTGCTCGAGCAGCCAGTGGGCACAAACGATCTTTGGGGCTCGGGGCGACCTTACTTCTCGGTCTCTTGTGACTAGCGTTAACTCGTTGTCGTCCGATTCGAAACCGATCCCCGCGTCTGACACATCGTTATGGGCGACCGCATAGACACCCTTCTCCTCGAGCTTTCTTCTTGCGACTTCTAAGTCGGGATTTGGCTCGGCTGCAAACGCGATGACCCGTGCGCTCGCAGGAGCCGCCTTCGCGAGTTCAGCAATGATGTCGGGATTGACAACGAGCGCCACCGTGGGCAGCCCGTCTGCTTTTCGAATTTTTCCTGAAACGAGCATGGCGGGCGAAAAATCTGAAACGGCCGCGGCGCCGAATATTAAGTCTGAATTGCCTACGTGACTCATTGCCGCTGCCAACATTTCACGCGCGGTTCTGACCCAGACAAGAGTTGCCCCAGATGGAAGCACAGTGTTTGTCGGCCCGGTGACGAGCACGACGCTAGCCCCCCGGTCGAGTGCTGCGCGTGCGAGGGCAGCCCCCATTTTGCCACTCGACCGATTGCTGAGAAAACGCACGTCGTCAATCGGCTCTTGGGTCGGGCCACTGGTTATCAACACAGTTTTTCCAACGAGGGTTTTGGAGCGGGCCAGTACCCCTAAGGTGGCATCGACGATGTCCTGAACTGCGGCTAACTTGCCCTGGCCGTTCTCGCCACAGGCTACGTCGCCGGACTGGGGCCAGACTATGCTAGCCCCGCGCGCCTCAATTGCCCTGAGGGAAGCTTGAGTCGTCTCGTTGCCAAACATGGTCGGGTTCATGGCGGGAGCCACCACGGTCGGCCCATCATACGCAAGAGCCAATGTTGTCAGCATGTCGTCCGCGTACCCGTTCGCCAGCTTGTTCAAAATGTTCGCTGTGGCAGGGGCGACAGTGACCACGTCGGCTTCCCTCGCCCAATCGATGTGAGCCATCCTCCCTTGTTCGGGTTCATCGAATGCCGACACGAGGCATGGTTGGCCAGTAAGGGCTTCAAAAAGGCTAGGCGAAACAAACTTCGAAGCCGCATGGGTCAAGCACACCCTCACTCTGCAGTCATTACGCATGAGTTCCCGGGCGATGTCGCAAGCCCGATAGCAGGCGACACTGCCGGAAACACCTAAGACGACCGTCTTCACTTCACTTGCTCCACTTTTGAGACGATATGTTCAAGTTTTGAAACACATTCTGCAACAGAATCATTTACAATTGGATGATCGTAGCAATGCGCAAGCGCCATCTCTTCCTGTGCGTTAGCAAGCCTTTCTAGGATTTTCTCATCGCTCTCTGTCCCTCGAGACCTCAAACGATTTTCCAAGTCGGCCTGACTAGGCGGCAGAAGAAAGACACTTTGAATCTCGGAGTCGAGGCTCATGACTTCTAGCGCACCCTGCACGTCTATTTTGAGCACAGCGATTTTGCCCTCTGACAGGAGCCTCTCGACCGTCGCCTTTGGAGTGCCGTATCTGGCGCCATGGACAGACTTGTGCTCCAAAAACCCGTTTGAATTCACGAGGTCTTCGAACTCGCTGTCCGTCACGAAAATGTAATCCTCACCAGCCGTCTCGCCTGGTCGAGGTTCCCTGGTGGTGTAGGCGACAACCCGCCGAACTAGAGGGTTCGCCGCCTGCCAAGCCTCAATCACCGTGTCCTTGCCGACACCACTTGGGCCGCTCACGATCAAGACTCGCCCGTTCATAAGAGATCCATAACACGTGAAGCGAGTTTGACCGGGTCATGACGGACATAATCGAGTTCGCTCATGAAGTCTCCAGTCAAGGGTTTGTATCCCATGGTCGCGACGCGTTCAAAGTCAGGCGCGACAAACTCCTGCTGATATCCTCGGTATTTTTCAAGGGCCGCCTCACTCGGTACTGCAGTGTTGACAAGAACATAGTCAGCGACTTTCGTTTGAACATTCGCTTGGATGGCGACCAGGTGCTCGGCCGCTGAGAAACTCTCGCTTTCGCCTCTCTGGGTCATGACATTGCAAATGTAGACCTTAGGGGCCGGGCTCTCGGCCAAGGCTTCTGCGATCCCAGGCACAAGAAGATTGGGGATGATGCTCGTGTAGACACTTCCTGGCCCAATGCAGATGATTTCTGCGTCTGCGATGGCTTCCAGGGCCGTGCTATGTGGCCTCGGGTTTGAGGGATCTAGGTAGATGCGTCGGATCCTTCGACCTGAACCGACGATGGCCGTCTCACCGCAGATTTCGGTTCCATCCTCCATGAGTGCCCTCAGTCGCACTTGATCCTTCGTCGACGGAACGACCCGGCCACGGATGGCCAGTACGTCGCTTGCCATTTCGAGGGCTTTATCGATGTCACCGTCACACTGCTCGACCAGACCTGCGATGACCAAGTTGCCGACAGAGTGGCCACTTAGCGATCCACTAGAGCCTTTGAACCGATGCTGAAAGAGATCGGTCATGAGCTTTTCGGCGTCGGCTAGCGCAACCAGGCAGCTTCGGATGTCTCCAGGTGGAATGATGCCCATGTCCTTCACGAGCCGCCCGCTTGACCCGCCATCGTCGCTGACAGTGACGACGGCAGTGATGTTAGACGAGTACTGCTTGAGCCCTCGGAGAAGGGTCGACAAACCGGTGCCCCCTCCAACGGCGACAATGCGGGGGCCACTGGCCAGCTTTTGCTTTTCACGCCATGCGTCTATCGTTCCGGACTTAGAATTCGGACCTTCTTGCAATCGGACTATGGCCCGGGCCACACCGACGTAGAGCAAAGTAACGCCGCCTAGGAGGAGGATGAGCCCAAGGACATGGTTGGTCTGATCCTTCGACCCATTGGGGGCCAGGCCACGAGCGATCTGGTTCCAAGTCGTGGTCGTCCACTCGGCCACTGGTCCAAACAATGGCTTGAAGCTGAGAGCTGTGCCTGCCATAAAGAGAAGCAGGCCCAAGAGCGCGATCAGCATGTATCGGCGCAACCCTCGGGCTGGCGAGAGCCATCGCCGAAACCGGAACCCGAAAAACTTACTCTTTATCATCCTTGGGGCGAGGGACAAACGCGAGGAGGACCGCGTTGACTGCGGAGAGGAGCAAACTGCCTACGAAAGCTGCCAAAAACCCATCGATCTTGAACCCAAATCCCAGATTCGCCGCGATGAGGAGCATGAGAGCGTTCACGAGAAGCGAAACAAGCCCAAGGGTCAGACAGTTGAGTGGGATCGTGAGGACTTTGATGAGAGTGCCAAGGGTCACGTTGATCAAGGCAAGGGCGGCGACTCCCAGCATCAGCATCAAGAAATCGCCGACACTGCCGACCTTTGCAATAAACCGACCGGGCAACAGTAGGTTCGTCAAGGCAGCCGCGACTAGTAGGGACAAAGCTAAGACGAGCCATCTGACGAGCAGAGACTTCATGATATCTAGCCTATTGTGGCACGTGGGCTATGGCGGAGTAGATTCACTCCTTAAGAACCCGCTCTGCTAAGATGAGCGCGACAAAGTCGTCTACTGGCTCGGGAGGAGTCTGAAGCGTCGCTGGCAGAAGTCTGCGCCAGCCCCGCCGCGGGTTGTGCTCCCAATAGCGCTCCCTGGCTTGCATGGTCGTGTCCCTTTCGTCAACGACCAAGATCCCCATGCTCGGTGAGCCGTCTCGAATGAGCCCGGCGATGTCCTTGGACCTGGTGCCATTGCCGACGATGACCATTGAGAAGGGATGGGCATGTGCAACGGCATTGATTTCGTCTACCAGGGCCTCGACTGGGACAATGCAGCGCCAAAGTAGGTCGATCCTGCCCCCGGCAGACCGGGAGACGACTGCCAGCCCACATTTGCTGCTTCCCGGATCTACTGCGAGCACTGTGCGTGGTCCAAGCTGACTCATGGGAACTTAAAATCCAGACGGATCCTGTCGCCCGCGCGCGTCTCTTGGGCCGCGACGAACCGCACTCGGCTGACAAACGGCCTGGACTTGATCTCTGCCACGAGCTTGAGCAGTTCGTCTTGCTTGACTTCGCCGAGGGGGTTCGCCTGGCCAAGAGCCGGCAGAAGACCGTCCTTGATCGCTTTCGGAGCGAGTTCGTCTTGCAAGAACTGCGTAATGGCAAGCACAATCTGATCCTGCGAAGCAGTACCGTCGAACCTTCCTTCAAGGATTGTTTGTCCGGTGCGATAGACGACAGGGTTTGGCAGCACTCTGACGACAAGGCCGACAGGCTCGCCTCGGAAACTGTTGTAGATCGCCGAAGCGATCAAGACTTGCGGCCCAGGTTGGCCGGCGATCTTCTCAACAAGTTGGACAAACAACTCGGATTCTGGAATGATCCTCTTGCCATCGTCGAGCGGAGCAAGCACGGCCTCAGACCCGTTTGGTACGACGGGCTGGGCACCGCGGGCCCGGGCTGCTGCAGACGCTTGCTCTATTGTTGCGAGGAGATAGGATTTTCCTTCGGCCGAGTTGAGCCTGTCTCGCACTTGGATCCTGGCTAACTCGTCTCCTCTTGCGAAGGTTTGAGGCTGGGTCCTAGTGACAATATTGAGCTGCCTGGCGGCAGCTCTTGCGGCCTGGAGACTCAAATTGGCCTCTTCCCACGCTTTTGTAAGCTCTTTTATGTCTCCTTGGAGTCCAGCAATGCTTTCTTTGCTTTGCTTTTCCTGTCGCTCGTACTCTTCTTTGAGAGTCTTCAAATCGTTGGCCTGCTGCTTGAGAAGCGACTCCAGTTCTTTGAGCTTTGACTCCTTGTCTTTGATGTCCCTCTCGAGTTCGCGGTTTCGTTTCTCGATGCTCAAGTTTCTGTCTTGCAGACTCTTGTTGTCGCCCTTCAGGTAGTTGTTCGTCGCCTGCAGGGTGGCCGATTCTCGCCTGAGTTTTTCATACTGTGGCTTGAGGGCCAAGAGCTGGCGACGAACCGTCTCGATCTGGGCTTTCCTCAATTGGGCCTGCTGCCTAAGTGACTGCGCTAGTGAACGAAGTGACGACACGTCCTTCTTGGCTTGTGCGAGTTTCGACCTCTCAGATTGGACATTCTGCCTCTCAGTCTTGACGTCACGTTGGGTCTTCTCTAGCTCACCTTGCCTTTGAGCGAGGTCACCCTTAAGGACCTTCATGTCGCCTTGCAAGTTGGACAACCGGAGCCTGACTTGGTCTCCTTCGAACAACATGGCCCGTACTGGTTCCGAGATGATGAGAAGCGTACCAATCGCGATGCTAGAGCCGATCATTCCAAAGAGCGCAGTCATAACGGCTGCGGTGTGTCTGGGTCGCAGTTTTCCAATAGTCAGCCGTTTCTTCCCAAGCTTGCGTCCCACGACATCTCCGTAGTAGGACAATGCGCCCGACAAGATGACCACAAAAACCAAGAGGAGCGCGCCATACATGGTCTAGTTGTCCCTCTTCCAGATCAGATAACCAGCCACGAACAGGCCGATCAAAATGGGCAAGAAGCTGGCGACGATCGCTGGCACCCGACCGCCCTGGGCAGTAATGGCTAGAGCTCTTGCAAGGACCATGTAAGCAAAGATAATGATGACAGCTTGCCAAAAGCCGGCTGAGGCAGCGACTCGGTGAGACCGGATTCCAAGCGGTGCGCCAACCAAACCAAAGACAAGTCCTGCCAGCGGGAGGGCGATTTTGTTCCAATAGCCGAACTCCAAGTTACTGATCTGTGGTTTGAGTTGCCCTGCCGGGTCAGGGGTGTTTTTGAGTTGCTTGATTTGCTCACCCATTTGGTCGATTGGGAGGGCGTCCAGCTCGGACAGTTTTTTGGCTAAGAGCTCCTCCGGGGTCGCATCTGGGCCGGGGATCCCGTTCGGCAGAAGTCTCTGGGCTTGGGGGCTTCCAGTCGGGATGGCCCGTTCAAAGTCGATCCGAGACCCTCCATCTGCAGGAATCAACAACGCTTTTCCCCGCATTTCCCAGTGCTTAGTGTCAGTGAACTGGAATTGCTCGACGTACAAGAACGCGGTCGGCTGGCGGTGGTCGTCGAAGAGAGTGATCGTGACACCCTCAAGAGTCCGGTTTCCAAAATCAAAGTCATTCGCAAGGAATGACGCCTTGAGTTTGCCGTTTTCATAGTGGGTGTCAGCCATCGCCTGAGCGGTCTTCCCCCGGAGTTGGTTCTCAATCCTGTTCTTGATGCGCAGCGAACTCAGGGTGGAGGGGGGGACCACACGTTCATTGATCACGAACGTGAGCGCGGAGACTCCTAATCCAAAGATGAAGACCGGAACCATGATGCGGAGCACGCTGACCCCTGCTGCCTTAATCGCGACGATTTCGCTGTCGCCACTGAGCCTGCCGAAACTCAGCAGGCCGCTGAGAAGGACTGCCATCGGAAACGTCTTGGCCATGATTCCAGGCAGGAGTAGCCCAGTCAGCCGGAGGATGGTGAGAAAGTCGACGCCGCGAGCGAGGTAGCCAGTGAGTTCGAACAGAAACGAACCGGCCATGATCAGGACCGTGAACATGGCGACGCCAAAAGCCCAAGGTCCGAACATCTCGGAAAGCACAAGCCGGTCGAGCTTCTTCATCTATTCGCCCTGCGGTTCCTGCTTGAAGCCCTCGCCCAAGTAGTACTTGCGCACATGGGGGTCGTTCCGGATCGTCGTCTCGTCGCCTTCTGACTGGATGACACCACTTATAAGAATGTAGTTGTAGTCGGTGATGGACAGGGTCGCGTTGACATTGTGGTCGGTGATGAGGATTCCGATTCCCTGCCTTGCCAGACGGCGAATGATGACCTGCAGTTCTTCAATAGTGACAGGGTCGATCCCAGTGAACGGTTCGTCGAGAAGAATGAACTTAGGTTCCGTCGCAAGAGCACGCGCTATCTCGACCCGCCGCCTTTCGCCGCCAGAGAGGACACCGCCTGGAGAATCCTTAATATGGGAGATGTGAAGATCCTCGGTCAGTTGTGTAACCTTTGTTTCAATCTCGGTACGGGAGGCGCCTGTCGTTTCAAGCACGAGTCTGAGGTTGTCAGCCACTGACAATCGCCGAAACACGCTTGATTCTTGGGCCAAGTATCCGACTCCCGCCCTTGCGCGACGAAACATGGGCCACTTCGTGACGACCTGGCCGTCAAACGCGACATTGCCTTCGGTCGGGCGGATAAGCCCAGTGATCATGTAAAAGGTGGTCGTTTTTCCAGCCCCGTTGGGTCCGAGCAACCCTACGACCTGGCCCTGTTCGAATGCGAACGAGACCCCGTTGACCACACGGCGTTTCTTGTAGGCTTTGACGAGGCTTTGGGCTTCAATCCTCATCCGCCAGACTTCTCTTTTAGCTGACCCGACCCAGGAGCCCCCTTGGTCGAGAGCTTGGTCATATTGTTGGCTTTGTCAAGAGTGGCGATCGCTGTCTCAACATCCATTTGGCCGATAAACCCCCCTCCGTCTTCGCTCGTTGTATCGCTGGAAACATGGACGTGGCCCGAAAGAGTTACGATTTTGTTGTCTCCTTCGGACCTCATGGTCAATCGGTCTCCAGTGATCGTATAGAGGTTGGCTTTCCCACTTGCCGCCTTTTGATCGACGCGCAACGTCACGGGTCCGACGACGATCGCACTGGTCAATGGGTTGTCGTCCTTCTTACTCAAGCTCTTGAGAATGAAGGTTCCCGATTTGGCTGTGACAGTCATGACTCTTTGTCCAGACTCGGTCTGGGTTGAACTTGTGACCGTGAAAGCTGCGGGCACCGTGACCTTGGCGGACTCCCCATCGTCTTCCACAGACACTTTTTGGCCAACAAACTTGGTGGTCGCGCCCTTATCGTCGGCGACGGTCACGGTCGCGTTTCCGGTCAGTGTGCCCCTTTCCAAATGCATGGCCGTATCCTTGCCAGTAGTTCTTTGCTTGATGCGGCCGGTCATGTTTTGGCCCGCAAACTCCAGATTCTGAGACTTTGAATACCCGTGGACGGGAGAACCGGACACATCGAAATCGATGGTGTTCTTGTCTGGAAACTCAGTCGATGCCTCTTGAAAGTAAAGCGCGAACTGCTTCCTCTTGTCCGAAAGTTGTGGTATTGACTGAGTTTGTGCAGTGATCCAAACTGCGACTCCTGTGCACACCAAGAATCCCGACATTCGGGCTAACGTGCTGCGTGTATTGATCGGGCTGCGTTTAGTCATTGAATTTTTTGGGTGTCGCAATCTTGTCGAGGTCTTCGTTGGCCCACATGACAGGCAAGGGGCCCATACGCATGGCTTCGGAAGTAGTCACCTGTCCGCTATTGTCTTTCTCCAGCTTGGTCACCCATACATCGCCTTTCGCCTCATAGCGGCGGAGCAGCTGGCCATATTTGACTTCCCTGGCTGTGAGCAGGAGACCTCTTGTCTCGTCTGTGATTTTGACGTTTCCCGTCAGCAGAAGGGTCTTTTTGTCCTGGTCGACGGTGCCATTTGTAGCGGTAAAGCGGCTGACCGTCTTTCCTGACACCTTTACTTCACCTGTTGGATAGCTGATCGTTCCGAGCTTAGGCTTGCCGGAATCATGTAGGTTCAACTCAGACTGGTCCGCATGGATAGAAACGGTCCGGTCTCCCTCCACCATCGTCAATGTTGGGGCGACGGCCTTGATTCGGTTGACGGGCACAGGTGATTCCGGGACAGGCGTTTTCAGAGAATCGCCCGGCCCACACCCAATCTGGGCCACGGTAATAAGAGGCAAAATCGCTTTCCGGACCATTCCGGGCAGGGTCATAGGTCGAGCCCCATTTGAGAGGCTCCGAATTTGGTTCCACTTTCGGATTTCTCTTTCAATTGAGTCGCCGTTGTCCAGGCCTTAGAGATGTCGGAGACAAGGTAGGAATACGAGGTGTCGCCTTGTCTGTACATCTGCCGCAAAACGTAGGACGGATGGAGAGTGGCCATTATGGCTCGAGCGTAGGTCGAACGGAACAGCTTTCCGCGTTCCAATGTGATTCTAAAGTCAGGCCTGATCAGATTTTTAGCTGAGGGGGCACCAACGCAGAGCACGACTTTTGGAGCAACTGTCTCAATTTGCGGCAGGAGCCACTTTCGACAAGTTTGGGCTTCAGTGTCCGTCGGGGGCCGGTTGATCGGTCTCCCAGTGGTCCAGTTTGCAGCACGGCACTTAACCGTGTTGCAGATATATACATGCTCACGGGTCAAGTTGTTTTCTAGTAGGGCTTTGTCCAAAAGTTGGCCGGCCCGGCCCACAAAAGGCCGCCCAGTCTTGTCTTCCTCTTCGCCTGGCCCCTCACCTACAAGGAGGAGTGGCGCATCCGGGTTTCCCTCTCCAAACACGACATGGGTTCGTCGCTCAGCAAGTCCACACTCCTTGCATCCAAGGCAAGACTCTCTCAGGTCATCGAGGCGCACCGTAGTCAATCATGGCAGAGAATCGTGCACTGCGTGCCGAACGGCACCCTGCTTGGCAGTTGCATAATGGGTCATGGATCGTCTGAAAAGGCCGTGGCGTACAATCGCCATCGGCTTTTTGGCGGTTTTGGCCGCTGTACTTGTGTACATCAGTGTCGGCTCAGTGGGCATTCCCTTGTCCGAGATCGCACGAGACCTCATGCTGGGCCCTGGACAGACAGGATCTACCTCCCACCTCATTTTGTGGCAAGTCCGTCTGCCACGTGCCCTCGCATGCGCCCTGTCCGGTGGGGTGCTCGGCTGTGTCGGGTGTGTCTATCAAGCGCTCTTGCGCAACCCTCTTGCCGAGCCCTACGTTTTGGGGGTCTCCAGCGGGGCAGCGGTAGGTGGCACAATCGCCATTCTAGTTGGGCTGGACATTGGTTTGGTCAGGATTATAGCGGCGTGCCTAGGAGGATGTTTGAGCTTGATGTTTGTCGTAGCTTTAGCCAGGAGGCAAGGCGCGATCAACATGGAGACCTTGCTACTTGGAGGTGTCGTGACAAGTTCATTACTCGCGGGCTGGACAACGCTGAACCTATGGTTTGCAGGGCAAGACACAAATCGAGTCCTGTGGTGGCTGCTGGGCAGCACGACTCCGATGTATTGGGACCGGGTCGCCACGTTGGCCGTTGTAGGCGCGCCTATCTTTGTCCTTCTCTATATGCAGTCTCGCAAACTCACCGCAGTGTCCGTGAGCGAAACGATGGCTGGCACCCAAGGGATCGACGTGAACCGGACGAAGTGGGTGGTCCTTACTTTGACCACGGTCATCGTGGGGGTGGTCGTGGGGTGTGTCGGAATGATTGGGTTTGTCGGCCTAGTCGCACCACATTTGGCCAGGCGCAGCGTGGGCCCGGACTTAAGGTTCTCCTTGCCGATGTCAGTGGCTTATGGGACAGTCTTGTTGCTTGTCGCCGACGTCTTGGCACAGAGTCTAAAGCCAGGGACGGAATTGCCACTTGGCGCCATAACGGCCGCTCTCGGTGCCCCGCTGCTCTTGTTTGTCCTGTGGCGTAGACAGCACGTTTGACGATTGGTCAGGTGCTGACCCTCAGGTCTTTGAGCACCATGACGACCAGGCGAAACCTCACTTTGAGGGCAAACTCTAACAGTGCGGCATGGCCCTAAGCCTAGTCTATTTACCGGGCCAGGTCGCGAACGAGAACTCCTTACCGCCAAGCTGCTTGAGCTTGTCGCGCTGGTCAGGATTCATGGCTCTATCCAGGGATTCTCGTAGTTTTGACTTGGCCAGCTTCAGTCGGTCGTTGAGTTTTTTGGGGTCGGGCCGGTCAAATTCGGAACGCTTCTCTGTTTGCAGTTTGATGATGCTATTGACCAGAAAACGATACTCGGACGTAGCTCTGCGGACTTCGTCACATTGCGGTGCCGAGAATTCAAGAACGGCCTGCACGTCATTACGGGCAAGGCATGCCGGCCCTGACCGCTGAATATAGAGTTCCATGAGTCGTGAAACTTGGGACGGACTGAGGAGCGACCACACCCGTTTTTCTCTCTCCTGTTCTCTCTTGGCTTGGACGTCTGGGTCGGCCAACTCAAGAGAGTCTGGTGCAAATGAACTGTGCACCTTGGCTTTAGGAGGTGGATCCAATTTGAGCCACTTGTCCAATTGTGAACGGGTCAGGTTGACTTCCCCTTGAACGTCGGCCCTGTGGAGAAGGTCGGCGATCGACTCGCTAAGCTGCTCGTCGCCAAGGGCAGGTAGGAACGAGACGGCAAAGAGGGCGAAAAGGCTCGTTGTCATTTGGTTACCCTATGTTGAGACGCCCTGAGTTCGGTCGCGGTTCTGGGATAGGGTAACCTCTAGTTCATTGGGCGGTTGGCTCAGCGGTAGAGCACTTCGTTCACATCGAAGGGGTCACTGGTTCGAATCCAGTACCGCCCACCATTTTGATTTGGCTCCAGCGCCTGCAAAGTTCACTTTTTCTTGGTCATCGCTTGGAGTGGCACGATCATCTCAGGGTAATCAAGCGAGTGCCCAGGGAAATAGGAGATGACTGCTCCAGTGACAGGGTCTGCCGTCAGCATTCCAAGTGAATACTTCTTTCTGTTCGGCCCAGTCCATATTGGGCAGATAAAGATTTCACTGGCATCATTGAATGCCCTAGTGTTCCCCGGTTTCCATCCAACGCTTTCAGGAATAGCGTCCGTATGCGTGCTTAGTAAGTGTGAAACTTTGGTCAAGTATTCTTTTGCTTCACCAGGTGTTAGGAGTTTACGTTTATGTGGAATTTGGGCAAGTGTGGGAATCGTCCTTTGAAAGTTGCTGAGAACGCCTGACTTCTTCAGAGTCATCGTAAACCCTTCTCCCTTAAGGATGTATGCAGGCTCGCGCTGGTCGGCGTAACCCGACCGCACACTTGGGGCTACCTTAGGTGTCTGGTAACCCATCGCATTGAGAGCGGCAACAGCCCATTTGAGAGCAGTCTCCTCCGACGAAATAGGAGACTGTTGCATAGCAAGCATGAGAACTGCGCTGTTCATTTGACTTATGCTACCCGCTGCAGAATCGAGTCTTCGTATGGCCCAAATTCTGGTTGAGTTGAAAACCACTCTGGCAGGGTCCGTGCGGCAGCAGGTTTTGCTTGCCAAAATGGTAGAGGGGCTTTGTGGTGTTCTTCCATACTGGCCCACTTTCTACGGTTTCGGCATGACTTTAACTGCCATCAGTTCCTTTTCAATCTTTGCACCGTTCTTTGCGATCCAAGCTGCGACTTCTGCCCGGGACTTTCCGCCGTAGCTTCGGTGGGAGAAGACTAGCGAGCATCCGATGCCGCCATCAATCAAGAACCGTGAAAATGCGACTTCTGAAAACTTGTTGCGGTCGAAAGAAACAACTATGAGGTGTTCAGCGGTCCGCTTCTCCGTCCGAGGGATCGAAGATGTTTTTAGCACCTTGCCTCCATGGTCTTGGTATGCGCCCAGGACATTGTTGGCCACCTTCGCCAAATCTTCTCCAGCCTTGATAGTGGCATATCGGTTAACGGTGAGCATCTCCGTCCAATTGTCTAGATTGGGTTGGTCTTTTGGCGTAAATTCGTGCAACCCCCCATCGGAGTGCCGGTGTACAAATTTGCTGCCGAAGAACGTGTATGTCTTCTTCTGGTCAGGCATCATGGCGCAATAAGTCAAAATCGGCAAGATCCATTGAGTCATGGCCAAAGGTACCTTGAAGTGGACCGACACGCTCAAAGTGTAGGAACTATGAAGAAATCGTAAAGACTTCTCAGTAAGTACGGCCCACACTTCCGGACAGTTCAACTGTCAGGTAACTTTGGCACTCATGAATCGACGGGAATTCCTTCAACGGACGGGCACCGTCATGTCCCTGATTGCCGCCTCCCAACTGTCTCGGGCCTCAACGGTCTTCATTGATCGGTTCCAGGTGGATAAGCGAGGTGTCCGCTATGCAGAAGGTGTCGTGTTCCATGACCGCAACCGGAGTGGCAAAAGAGAGGCTGGCGACCCTGGAGTGTCCGGAGTTTGCGTTTCGAACGGACGCGATGTCGTTAAGACCGACGCGCAAGGTCGGTGGCGGCTACCCGTGACCGAAGACACAATTCTCTTTGTCATCAAGCCAAGTGGCTGGCAGGTGCCCTTGGACGAGTACAACCTCCCAAACTATTACTATGTCCACAAGCCAACTGGTTCGCCCGACTCTAAATATCGTGGAGTCGAGCCGACTGGCTCCCTGCCAGATTCGATCGATTTTCCCTTGCTGCCCCAAAGAGAAGACGCAAAATTTAGAATGGTCCTCTTCGGCGATCCGCAGCCGCGCAACCAAACAGAAGTGGACTATATTGCCCATGATGTCGTCGAGCAAGCTGCCCTTGATGCGGCAGCACAGGGGGCGAAGTTCGGCATGAGCCTCGGTGACGAGATGTTCGATGTGCTCTCGCTTTATGAGAGTCTGAACCAAACGGTTGGCACCATTGGGCTGCCTTGGTACAACACAGTCGGCAACCACGACCTGAACTACGACGCGCCAGACAATTCGACGTCAACAGAGACGTTTCAGCGGGTCTTTGGCCCGCCGCACTATGCGTTCAACTTTGCCAAAGTCCACTTCATTGTCCTCAACAATGTCGTTTGGAACGGTAGCAAGACCGGCGGCTATAAGGGCGAAATCACGGCGCAACAACTCGAGTTTGTCAAACGCGACTTGGAGCATGTCCCCTTAGATCGGCTCGTCGTCATTGCCATGCACATACCTATCGTGGACGTTGAAAATCGCGAGGATCTGTACCGTCTCATCGAGGCCCGACCGCACACCTTGTCTTTATCTGCCCATACGCACGTTCAGGAGCACCATTTCTTGTCCAGTGAGGATGGTTGGCGCGGCGAAGAGCCACACCACCATCTGAACCATGCGACCGTATGTGGATCGTGGTGGGAAGGTGCGCCGGACGAACGCGGAATCCCTCATGCAACGATGAGTGACGGTGCCCCCAACGGCTACTCGATCGTCGAGTTTGACGGTGCAAAGTACAAAGTGGCTTTTCGGCCCGCTAACCGGCCGCTGAATGACCAGATGAACATATGGATCCCTGAGCAGGTCAGTTGCTCTGAAACAGCTAACACAGAGGTTGTCGTGAACGTTTTCGCAGGCTCTATCCGGTCTATCGTCGACATCCGGGTCGGGGGTGGCGAATGGGAGAGGATGACGAACTTCGAAGGCTATGATCCCTTCTTTGCTCGTCTCAAAGAAATCGAGGCTGGGCCAAACCCGCCTCCTGGGCTCAAACTGCCCAAACCTTCATTGACGCAGCACTTGTGGAAGGCTAAGTTGCCGTCAAATCTTCAGGTTGGAACGCATGTCGTGGATATCCGTACGACGGATATGTTTGGGCAGTCATATTCTGACCGTCGTCTAGTTCGTGTGATTTAGGTGGTGCCGCGGTATAGCTGTATTAGAGCCCTGAAGCCAGCATGGGTGAATTTCGCCTACGGCTTGAAACACTTTAGTAACGGAGCGTTTCTTGTTGTAAGATGACGTTGCTCGCAA
>JAEURO010000039.1 GCA_016788345.1 Chthonomonadaceae bacterium | reverse complement strand
CCTCACAACCGGGCCCTACTGCGCTCTGGTCGCTGGACTTGGACGAAGCCGCATTCGAGTGGGTGGAGACGCCCGGCCGCTGATCTGGCCTCCGGGTACCCTGGCTCCATGAGCGACGTCGTCATCCTCTCTGGTGCCAGGACCCCTATCGCAGCGTTTCAGGGGGCGTTTTCTTCTCTCTCCGCACCTCATCTTGGTTCGATAGCGATCAAGGCGGCTCTCGAGCGTGCAAACATCGACCAGTCGGCTATCGATGAAGTCCTCATGGGCAACGTTTTAGGTGCAGGTATTGGCCAGGCCCCAGCCAGGCAGGCCAGCAAAGGCGCAGGGCTCGCTGACTCTGTGCCATGTACAACGGTCAACAAAGTTTGTGGCAGCGGCATGAAGACCGTGATGATGGCCGCGCAAGCCATCAAGAGTGGCGACGCCCAGGTCATCGTGGCGGGGGGAATGGAATCGATGACGAACGTGCCTTACGCGCTGTTGTCTGCAAGGGCCGGGTTCCGAATGGGCAACGCCGTAGCCACAGACCTGATGATCCACGACGGGCTATGGGATCCTTATAACAACGTCCACATGGGCACCTGCGGAGACCTATGCGCCAGCGAGCAAGGATTTGGCAGGGAAGAGATTGACCAATTTGCCGGGCAATCGTACAGTCGGGCGGTCGCCTCTCAAATCGCTGGGAAATTTTCCGACGAGACCGTGCCGGTGAGCGTTCCTCAGCGCAAAGGTGATCCGATTGTGGTGAGCGAAGACGAAGAGCCGAAGCGAGGCAACATTGCTGGCTTGGCCGGGCTTCGGCCCGCTTTCGGTAAGGAAGGTGTGACGACGGCAGGAAACGCCAGCTCGATCAATGATGGAGCGGCAGCTTTGGTGGTGACATCCAGCCAGTTTGCCGAGTCACATGGCCTCAAGCCTCTCGGCAGGATCGTCAGTTATGTCCAATACGCCCACGATCCCCAATGGTTCACGACGGCACCTGCGGCAGCGATCAAGAAGCTTCTGGACAAGTCCGGAAAAACAGTGGCTGACATAGACCTGTTTGAAATCAACGAGGCGTTCATGGTTGTCGCGATGCACGCCGTCCGTGATTGCGGTCTGAGTTGGGACAAGGTGAACGTCAACGGGGGTGCAGTGTCACTTGGCCATCCCATCGGCATGACGGGCACCCGGCTGATCTTGACCGCCCTTCTTGAGCTGAAGCGGAGAGGTGGAAAGTACGCTATTTCGACGCCCTGTATCGGTGGCGGCGAGGCGACAGCAGTCCTTATCGAAGCCCTCTAGACGAGGATGGCTTCAGCAGACCTGTCGCAATAAGAGTGCTGGGGAGCCAGCAACTGGATCGCGCCTTTGGTCGCTGACCAGAGTGGCGCCAACCGGCCCACATAGGTGTAGTAGACTCGCTGACCTTCGGCGGTGGAAGACCAGTGTGCTGCCCCAGGGCACGTTCGCAGGAGGACAAATTGTCCCGGCATGACACTCACATCGTCTGTAAAGACATGCATGACTGGAACGTCGCCGTCAATTGACTCGTCTGAGATCACGGCGTGTCCGCGCAGTGTCACACGCATTCCGCCTTGGTTTTGCAACAAAACAAACTCTTGTCCGATGAGGTCGCTCCGCTGTATGCCGACTATTCGAATCATGCTTCACCGTTTCCAGTACAATTACTGACGGTGTATAGCATATAATTGCACCCTGGCCGCAACTTTTTCCACATTGTTGTCAACATGGCCCTGCCTGGGCACTTATCCGTCAGCATCTTTCTCCTCCATTGACGCGATGATTCTATCAAGTAGTTCTTCAAGTCTCTGCGCGTCTTTCTCTTCGAGGCTTGACCCAATAGCTTTTTCCGAGGCAAGGACAAGTTTCTTAATATTCCGGAACTGCGCCTTCCCGGTTTCGGTCAACTCTAGGACTTTGACCCTTCTGTCTTTCGTCGACGGAACTTGAAGCATGAGCCCATTTTGCACGTGGGCGAATACGGTCTCGCTCAGGGTCGCTGGGGTGACGCCAAGCCTGCGCGCGACAGCGACTTGGCTGGATTTGCCACCTGCGGCTTGGATCGCGCTGAATAGTTGGAACGTGGTCCACGACACTTCAATGGCTCTGAGCCGGGGCTCAAGCCAGGCTGATTGGAGTTCATAGATCGCTGCAACTTTAGCACCAATCTGCATTTAGTTAGTTTACCTAACTAAAGAGGCAGATTGAATCCACCACCTAATCTTGGCTGGGCCACCTCTCTATTTGCCCGGGGGATAGTTTGAGGCACCCCAGTGCTTGATAATGAATTCAACGTACTTTGCCAAGGTGTCGCGCCGGTTGAGGTCTCCGCCAAGACCATGGCTACCCGTCGGATCGATGACCATCTCAACTAAAGGTGCGAGGCCATATTGGCACAGCACACGGTATACGTTGATGGTGTGCACGAACAAGACGTTGTCATCGTCCATACCGTGCAAGATCATGATGGGGTGCTTGAGGTTCATTGCAACCTTTGTCAATGAAAACTTGTCCAAGACGTCCACCTTGCCTTCGGGCTGGATCGCGATAGTTTCCTGGGTGTACCACTGGTTATAGTTCTGCCACTCGGTTGGGCCTGCGCCAGCGATTCCCAGTGTGTACGCGTCTGGATCGTGGTACATCGTGTACTGCGTCTGCCATCCTCCAAAGGACCAACCGCTCAGCAGCATCTTTTTGGGGTCGGCCCCAAACTCGGATTGTACAAATTTTGCGCAATCGACGAGGTCTTCGTTTTGGACTTCGCCGACATGCCCGAAGCTTGCCCGGACAAACGCTGCGCCATAGCCGCTTGATCCTCGAGGGTCGATCGTGACACAGACGAAACCGAGGGTGTAACTCAGGTACATGGCGAGTAAATAGTTTTCGCTAGAAAACGCACCGTCTTGGACGGAGTTGCCAGTGCCCAGCGGGCCTCCATATGTGTAAACCCAGCAAGGCCGCTTGTCACCCTTCTTCCAACCTGGCGGCAAGAACCGATAACCATGGATCGTCTGCCCATGGCGGTTCTTAAAGGAGAATAGTTCAGGCTGGATCTTATTGACCTGAGCGAACCGGCTTGGGTTAAACGATTTGGTCAACTGAGATTCGTCGTCACCTCGCAGGATGTACATGTCCCGGGGAGTCGACCAATTAGCGAACCCCATGGCCATCGACCTAGTGTCATGACTGACAATTGGGTTCGAATAGTCTCCAGTCTTGGCTGTGAGCCTTGCCATGCCTCCGGAGGCCAAGTCGACCCGATAGATTTGGCTCCTCGCGGGATCGAGGGCCGTAGAACTGACGACCAGCGTTTTCCCGTCAGGACTTGCTTTGATGGGATAGGCTTCGAATTCACCCTGGCACAGTGCACGTGCCGAACGGCTAGTCAAGTCAATCATCCAAGGCAGACGCCATCCAGTGGTTTCGAACAGGGCGATCACTTTCCGTCCGTCGGGTGTAAAAAATGGCTGGCACTGCATCGCGCTGCTGGACTCACCCGGAAAGTTCGTCTTGTGCACGACGTCGTCCTTTTGATTCGCAACATCGACAACATGAAGCTCAATGTCCCGCGACAAGGTGTCATAGGTTGCAAAGGTCACGCTCTTAGAATCTGGAGACCAGGGGTCTTGACTCAGGCTCATTCCGCGAAGTTCATCGCCTTCGCTTTTCCACTTCCAGATCTCCCAAGGTTTGTTGTCTTCGTTATTGCCTTTTGAGAGGTCGTAGATGAAAACGTGCGACTCTTCCTGAAGTTTTTCATCGGGCATGCCCAGGGCTTGTGCGTCCCTGCGTGTCTGTCCAAACCGGTTCTTGTAAGTGGTCCACTCTATTTGTCGATATTGGCCAGACTTCTCAGACGTGATGATCATCTTGGTGCCGTCGGGGCTTAATGCATAGCTTTGAAAAGGAAGATTGTCAGGCAATTTTGGGTCTAGCTGCTCGATGAACGCGCCTGAGAAAAGCATTTTATAGAGCCCTTCGCCACGTCTAAAGTAGAAGCCGCTGTCGTCAGGCATCCATTTGACGTCGCCTTCCTGATCTCGCGTCGCGGTGAGCCTTGTCGGGGCCTTGTCGCCAATTTTCAGCCTATAGAGATCACCCTTGTACACGATAAGAAGTTCATCGCCCTTGTGGTTCCAGGCATAATCGCCCGGGCCCGGGTATTCGGGCTTGGGTTGCTTGTTTGTTTCCGCTTCTTTCTTGATTTTTAGCAGCTCTTCGCGATATTCCTTCTCGCCGAGCTTGTTTCTCTGGTCGCGCTCCCGCTCCTCCCTTTCGTATCGCTCGATAGCCTTCTTGACCTGTGGGTCGAACGGCATGAACATTTCTGGAGAAGTGACGCGCACACTCTTAGAACTCTTGGTGTCATACACCCATAGGTCGGGAAATCGCGTGTCATATGCGTTCCAGACATATCCTAGATATCGGTCTCCCTCGGACCACTGGAGGTTTCCAGCTTGTCGACCAAAGAAGGGCATCCGGGGGAAAAGATCGTCGAACTTCAAGTCTGATTCGATTGGCGGCGAATACGGTTGCCCAAACGAGGCTTGGGAGACCAATGCGAGAGCGGCAGCACTGTAACGCATGAAGATTGGTTTTACCATTGAAGAGCCTTATCCCAGTACTGGCCCTGCGGGCGAGAAGTGCCAAAATCTCTGGATGAATGGGCTACGAAATTTTGTCTGTCAAATGCCAAAGGTCGAACTTCATGTCCATATCGAAGGATCGATCCAGCCTTCAACGGTCCTCAAACTAGCACAAAAGAACGGGGCCGAGCTGCCTTCCGACACAGAGGCAGGGCTACGGGATTGGTACGCATTCAAAGACTTCCCCCACTTTGTCGAGGTTTACGTCGCCGTCTCGAAATGTATTCAGTCTCCTGAGGATGTTGAATTGATCGTCAGAGAGTTTCTCGAAAATCAAGCCTCCCAGAACGTTTTGCACTCTGAAGCGACCTACACTGCCAGTACTCTTGAAAAACACTGTGGCATTCCCATCGACGAGCAGATGGACGCGGTACAGCGAGCCATGGCCTACGGCGAAAGAGAACTTGGAGTGAATTTGGGTCTCATCCTGGATATCGTGCGCGGCGACTCGCTCGACCGCGCATTTGAAGTCTACGGCTGGGTTAAAGACTATAGCAGGAAGGGCGTGGTCGCGCTAGGGTTGGCGGGCATCGAACGTTTAGGGACTCTTCAATACAAACCTGTTTTTGAAACCGCTTACCGAGAAGGGGTGACGGCAGTCTGCCACGCAGGCGAAACGCAAGGGCCAGAAACCATCTGGGATGTTCTGTCGTTTGAGTCATGCGTCCGGATCGGACACGGCGTCCGATGCACTGAAGATCCGGCCCTTATGGCACATCTCGCCAAGTCTCAAACTCCGTTGGAAGTCTGTCCAACAAGCAACGTATGTATTGGAGTGTTTCCTTCGCACGAAGCTCATCCGATTCGGCAGATGTGGGATGCAGGACTTAACGTCACCGTCAACTCAGACGACCCGCCCATGTTTGGGACGTCCATCAACGAAGAGTGGGGCCATTGTGTCGACACCTTCGAGTTTTCCTTGGAGGAGATTAAAGCAATGAACGTGAACGCGGTCAAGGCGTCATTTGCTTCTGATGAGAGAAAGCGTGACATCCTTGACCGCATTGACCGCCACACGGATTTAGCTTCTAAGGTCTAGTCTTGGCCAAAGTCACTTGCGCATCAGCGAGAATTTGAAATTTCCGCCCTCGATTTCAGCGGTTCCATCAACTTTGACGACGTGGTTAGTACCCGAGTCGTAAAGCAGGACATATTCGAGAGGGACGTCTTCTTCGCCAGTCTTCCCGAGCGTTGCCTTGACTTTGAGCTTCGCGACAGCATGGCCACCCTGTTCTTCATCTCCAGCGTAAGTCCCCGACCCTTTGTAGACGACGTCACCTACAGTCTTGTTTATGTCAAAGGTCTGTCCGACTTCCAACTCCTTGGCGGGCAAGTAAGCCAAAATCATGGTCATTGCAATGACCGCGGAAGCATCGGACATTTCGATCTGGTCGGGCATTCCGGTTTCGTCCAAGACAAACTTTTGGTCAGCCATGTTCTCGGCAGCGTTCATCGAGTTACCGTTGAACTCCATGGTCAACTCCTTGGCTTTCAAGACTAGACTCGTCCCTTTCTCGACCTTGGCCCCATATTGCATATCGATAAGGGCCTTGATAGAAACATCCCCCTGGGCTTGTGACCCTGTCACGTTGAACTCAAAGGTGGAGGTCTTACCCTCTTCGAACTTGTGGACAAAGTTGGTTTTTTCTGAAGTGAAGTTGGACAGAAGTCCAATTGCGAGTGAAACGGCTAAGTACATGTGATCCTTAAGTGGCCTGGGGCCACTGACACGGATTAGCCTTGCAAATTGCCGCGGGTTGCGCGTGTCGGGACTAGTGTCCTTAGAGACGTTTGATCCGAATATTACGAAATGCGACCCTGTCTCCATGGTCTTGAAGCACGATGTGCCCTACCTTCAAAGTCCCGTAGTCGATCATGTATTGGAATTTCGTGTTCGCGACGCGGTTTTTCCAATCGCGGCTACCCATGACGTACCGTACAACCCTCTTACCGTTCAACCAATGCTCGATCACAGAGCCACGGGCAACGATCCGCGCTGCGTTCCATTGTCCGGCAGGTTTGACCGTTTTTGGGTTCCGGGCATAGAGGCCATAGCAAGAACCAGCGGACGTCTCGGGTCTTTTTCCGTCTGCGTGGCGGTCGTCGTCTAAGATTTGCATTTCGGGACCAGTCATCCAAGGGGCGGAATGACCTTCATCGGCTCGGTACATGATGCCGCTGTTCGCGCCAGGCGCGACGAGCCACTCGATGCGTAGGTCGAAATCTGTGTAGACCTCGTCGCTCGACAAGTCGCCGTCGTCTTCACCCGGCATCACGGTCAAGTTGCCATCGATGACCCTCCAACACTTTGGGACGTCCTGACGCTTGAAGCCGTGCCAGCCACTGGTCGTGCGACCATCGAACAATCGCACAAATCCGGGTTCGATGACAGTAGGGAGAAGTAGGAACATGCCAGCTATTCTTGCATATTGGGCGACATGTGCCCCTATTTGAAAGTTAGTCTGGCCCCACCTTAGAGGCAGGGCCAGAAGGTCACTTGCCTTGTTTTGGCTTAAAAGTTTTTTGTTGGGGCTTAGTGGTTGTACCGCCTTTGATTTCGACTGTGCCATCGGGATGGATCACGACCGTGGCGTTCCGAATCACCGTGGTTGTGCCGAGTCGTCGGATCGGATCCCTTGCCGGAGCTGCGGCGACTTTGCTTAATCGTCCTAACGTGGTCGTCGCTCGTCTTGAGACTTGAATTGGGGCTGGGGCGGTTATCGCTCCCGGGGCCATTGGTTCCAATCGAGCCGGCGGAGCAAGTTGGATTTGTGGCTCACTCGGGGCCAGAGGAGCCCGAGCGTCAGCTATATCTGTCCTGGTCATGGAAGAAGCAGCCGCCGGAGCGATAGGAGCCACGCGACTGTTACGCCTAGATGCCATGGATTTCGGTGCGGTTCGGAACAAGTTGTGGATCACTGGGATTCGGGACAGGATCGGAGGTTGATCGTTGGTTACTTTCGAGTGTGATCGCCCTGTCTCGGTCAACGTCATCCCTGCCCTCGTCGGGGCGGCCGGGACCGTCAGGTCGAGGACGACCCCCTTGACTCGTCTCGCTCTCTCACGGATTTGTCTCTGTTTGACTGCGTTTCGGGATGTACGCTTGTCAGCGTTTCTCGACTTCCTAGATCGCTTTTGCTCCGGAGCTGCCAAATTGACACCTTCTTGTCCCGAGGGTGCTGGTGCAATGACATCTCTGATTGTCGCTGGAGGAACCTCCTGCAAATAGTCAATCCTAGTAGGTTCTGGAAGTGTAACTGGGGGCTGGGCGTCTTGTGCCACAACTATCCGAGTTCCGGCAAGTAGGGTCATTGAAGTCAGCATGGCCCCGAGGAGGGCGGCTTTTGCGGTAGGTTTCATGGTTTTGGTAGTGTAGGTTTTGGTGTCGAGGAGGTCCTTGATGCGGGCCTCGAGTTGACTCTTGGTGAAACCCATTCCACAGCTCACGGGTGACGGGGAATGAGTTGAAAGTTTGACAAGAAGGTTTGAGTAGGGAACAGCTCCGCCCGCCTCGGCGGCACTCTGGTCGCAAATACGCTCTTGCAACGCCAAGATCCGGGATCCTAGTAAGGACACAGTCGGAACCGGCCAGAAAAGGATGGTGGCAAGCCTGACAATCCAGCCTGTCCACAAGTGGCCCAGACGGACATGGGCCGCTTCATGGGCGACCACCATTCGCAACAAGTCTTCGTCACCTAATCTCACGAGAGTATCGGAAACGACTAGAGTCGGCCTTACGGGATCAAAAACAAACGGGCTTCGTGCCCTTTTTGATATGAGGACTTGTACAAATGGCGACCGGTACTCGCGACTCAACCTTTCCAATATGGGCGATTCGTTTTGGACAGACCTGGAGCTCGAGACAATCTTCTTTGTGGCATAGAAGGCCGATGCCAGCCTGGCGAACATGAGTGCGGCCACAACGAGATAGATCTGTGACGCCAACGTTGTCAAGTCCAACTGTGGAACCTGTTCTAAAGGTTCGCTGAGGAGCCCGGCAGAGTGTTCATCGCTAGTTTCAGGAAAGTTTTCGGCTGAGACTGGGAGAGTCCAATGGATTTTTGAGATGGACAGGCCATTTGAGATCGTCAAGGCCGCGGCGATGGGCAGGAACAAGCAGCCTAAAAGTGCTGTAATGCCAATGAAATGGCTGACATTGAGCCTTTGCCTTAGGATCCACATGGCAGCAAGGGAAACACCCGAGACTCCAACAATCGTGATAATCAACCACAGAACCTGGAGGGTCAAGGGGTCTGTCCAATCAATGGGCACAATGTTCACTGGTTCCTCGCCACTGCTTCGTCGATGAGCTTGCGCAGCCTATTGGCTTCGTTTTCATCGATGGTCGAGCCGTCAAGCAGGCTCAAAATCAAGCCTTCTTTGGATCCTTGGAAGGCGACTTCGACGAACTTCTTTGTGATCTGCTTGTAGGCGGCAGTACGTTCGCGGGTCGCACGATAGACGAACGCGTTTCCTACTTGCCTGTAGTCAAGCCAGCCTTTGTCGACCATTCTAGAAAGCAGAGTTTGAATCGTGTTCCTAGCGACGTTTTTTCGGCCAGAGATGTCTGCCCAGATTTCGCCCAAGGTGCACTCCCCTTTTTCCCACACGACGTGTATGACCTCAAGCTGTGCTTCGGAGAGTGGAGCAAGATCTTTCATATTAGGCCTACAGTCGTAGGTGAGCATATTACCTACAATTGTAGGTCTACGTGTCAAGTCTTTTCAGAGTTTCCGAAAAAACTTTGGTGTCTCGAAGTGAGTCAGCCTGGTCAAATTGAGCTCGAAGGGGCCAAATGCTCGAACTGCGCGGCTTGACTTGCCACTGTTCAAGGCAGCCGTTTCAACCTCCCTTTATCATCGCGATTTCTCTTAGGGTTGTCGCCAGAGATTGCCGTGACGATTCTGGCGTCACAGTTTCAAGCTCTCGACCAGATTTAACTTGATCTACGAAATACTTGATCTCATGATAGTAGCCGCCAAGGTCGCTGATGTTTCCGCCACCACTGGCAGCCAGCTTTTCGAAATGTGGGACGTGGGGCTCTTTTCCTGGTTCATAAATAGTATAGGGCCCCCCTTCCATGATGGCCGCGCCTCGTTCGAAGATTGCCCTAAAGGTCATCTTGAAGGGAGTATGTGTAGGAAGGTTCCAGCCGCCTTCGGTGTGTACGACCGTTTCTCCAAACTTCATGGTCGTAAAGACTTGCGCTGGGCCAGTGTGGTCGATAGTTCCTACACTGACCATCGAGTCTGGTTCACCTAACAAGAAGTGGGCAAAATCGGTGTCATGGATGTGCATGTCCAGGACGCCACCCCCCGCTTTCGATTCATCTGCCAACCAATTGTCAGCAGACCAACTCGGAAACTGGCCGTACCGCGTGAGGTTCAGAGAAAGTAACCGGCCAAGACTCTTTGAATCGACCACCTGCTTGAGGTGGACATATTCGGGCCAAAAACGAATGCAATGTCCAATCATGAGCTTGACGCCGCTCTCCCGGCATGTGCGAGTCATGTCGTCGGCTTGCTCAAGGGTCAGTGCCATGGGCTTTTCGCAGAAGACATGCTTTTTGGCCCTTGCAGCCTGGCAAGTAAACCGACTGTGCTCGTGGGTCGGAAGGCAAATGTCGACAATGTCAATTTCTGAGTCCACAAGGCTTTCAAAGCTTTCGGCCCGTGCGCATCCAAACTGAGCGCAATAGTCACTCATGATTTGCACGTCTTTGTCATATGCGGCCACCAACTCAACCGTGTCTAGTGCGCCATAAACGTTGGCATGCATCCGTCCCATGAATCCGCAACCGACCAATCCCACTCGAAGCATCCAGTCATGATGCCCCAACTTGATGGCGGATTGATGACAAAGGCCCGGCACATGGCCGGGCCTTTCTAGGTCGTGAACCCTAGGAGGTTATGGTGTGACTATCCAGCCGGCTTGGTCAAAGTCGACGCACCAAAGGTTCGTCGTCGTTGGTCCGACGGCTTTGACCCTGACCCGGGCCTTGACGTTTTGAGTCACGGCTTCGACGTTAGTGAGAGGGTCGCCTGTCGAGGTGACGGTCACTTCTGATGTTCCGAACGTCACCAAGGTTGAGGCACCCCAAGCGTTGGCGACATAATCCCATTGTTGCACGTCAGCCTGCAGACTCGGTGTGTTGGCCTTGAGAATTGTCGCAAAAGTGATCGAACCCACTGGATAACCAGCTTGGACCGACGCCTTGACTTCGATATTGACAGGCGGTGTGCTAATGTTTGGAACAATGAACTTGCACACTTCCAAGTAGGTGTTGTCGTCATTGGACAGAGCCGTGACGTCGCCAAAGTTGAGCCTGCCTAGCACGACAGTCACGGTTGCAGGCACGACGAGCAAGAAGGGGTTGAGCCTAAACACGTGGATGTCTGAGTCCATGAACAAACTCTTGTATCCGCCGACAATCACGTTCTTGTTGCCAACAGGCTCCAAAACGCTCGGAAGGTCGTATAGTCCTACGCCCGTGTCATATCGCCATTTGTACAGGTGTGTGCCATTGGCCATAAACGAATTGACTTCCCAATCGGCGTCTACACGACCGGTTTGGTTCACGTGGGAGATTGTCGAGATTGTGCCGTCCGTGTCGATTGCCAACTTGTCGAGCAAGTTCCTGTCTAAGTCCGGTTGCGACACATTGGTCGTCCACTTGAGAGTGCCAGTGCTCGTAAAGCGCATGGCCCTGGTTTCTCCACCGACAGTATCGACGCTTCCGGCAAAAATGACGTCGCCACTTGGCATCTCCGCGACGTCGACCCATGACATGCCTGTCGAGTCTGAGTTCCACTGAAACACTCCTGGTGGGTCGAACTTACTGATCCTTCCAAGTTCATTGACTGTGAAGCGGGACCGAGAGTAAGCAAGATAGACGCTACCGTCGGACGCGATATCGACATTCGAACCGCCATCACCATTGACAGCATCCCCAATAAGTTTTGTGTACAAGACTGCACCAAATTGGTCAATTCTGTCCAGTCCGATGTCTGCCTGACCGGCATTGTCGACCACTCCAGATATGACCGAGTCACCAGTGATAGGGTCGACTTCAATATCCTCGATTTTCTGAATGCTCCCTGCAGCCGCGGCACCATAAAGATACGTGAACATTGTGACCATGTTAGGAAGCATTTTGAGAAACCGCGGTTGGGTTCCGACGAGGTTGTCTTGGATTCCCAAGAACATGTTGCCTGCGATACCGACCTCCAAATCGCCGACTCTATCATTGTTGAAGATGTTGATTTGCCGGTCTTGGACACCGTTTCCGTTTTGGTCGATCTCGAACATCCAGATGTCCCTAGGCGTTGCATTTCCCGTGACTTCTGATGCGACAACAATGTTGTTTGTCAACGGTGAGAGCCTGGCGCGACGTGCAAAGACGTCTCCCGCCGGGCCGGGCTTTGCAAATGTCTTGATCCAAACTGTGTTTCCATTGATGTCCTGTCGGATCGCCAACAGATTGGTCTGTGCGGGCCTTTCGACGTCACCGACATAGACGATGTCACCACCTGGCAATCGGACCGAATCTTGGATCACATATGAGTCCGGGCCGAGAAGTGAGTTGTGCCAGACAACCTGCGTCTGTCCGGTCGCAAGCGTAGATCCTGCGATAATGCAGGCCAGCGCTGAAAGAGCAATTTTCTGTTTCATATCAATCTCCGCCGGTTTTTCTACCAGCGGTGGCAGTGTGCGCTTGCAACCGTCACAAAACCGTCACAGGACAGCCGCGGGGTAGAACATGACTGTGCGCGCAATGAAATCGGGAGGAGGGTGGCAGGCTGTCGAATACACGTTCCGGAAAGCCAAGCAGGTTGGGCCCGTCGCCTTGCTCAAATCAATGTCGAGCCGCAACGCGTGCAAGACCTGCGCCTTGGGGATGGGGGGCCAGGCCGGCGGAATGCGGAACGAGCAGGGACACTTCCCCGAGTTTTGTAAGAAGTCTTTGCAAGCGATGGTTTCGGACATGCAGGGACAGATCAATCCTGCATTTTTTGAAAGATATTCAGTCGGAGACCTGCGGGCCATGACGCCAATGGAGTTGGAAGCTTGCGGGAGGCTCGTTGACCCTTTGGTACTGCGCCAAGGCGATTCCCATTACCGACCAGTACCTTGGGATGTCGCGCTTGACGAGATCTCTGCTAATCTGGCCGCCAGTGCGCCTGAGAAGACCGCTTTCTATGCGAGTGGAAGAAGCTCAAACGAGGCAGGCTTTCTGTTGCAGCTCTTGGCCCGCGCGCACGGAACGAGCCATGTCAACAACTGCTCATACTATTGTCACCAAGCAAGCGGAGTGGGACTCAACGAGGCATTGGGGACTGGGACGGCAACTCTCACACTTGACGACCTTGACGAGTGCGACTGTTTCTATCTAATTGGAGGAAATCCGGCTTCGAACCATCCGAGATTGATGACCAAGCTTGTTGAGATTCGAGAACGTGGGGGGAAGGTCGTGGTCGTCAACCCTCTTCGGGAGCCGGGCTTGGTCAAGTTTCGAATCCCATCCCGCCTGGACAGTTTTCTCCTAGGGAGCGAGGTCGCCTCGCGCTACCTTCAAGTCAAGACCGGCGGGGATCAATGGCTTTTTGCCGGGATGGCCAAGTGGCTCGTCTCACATGGCAAAGTCGAAAGTGCGTTTATTCATAAGTATACCGAATCATACGGAATCCTTTGTAAAACATTGGATAGCGTGAGTTGGCAGGAAATTGAAGCAAACTCGGGTTTGACCAGATTCGAAATTAAGGAAGCTGCAAATGAATATGCTGAGTCGCAGCGAGCGGTCTGGGCTTGGACCATGGGGGTGACGCACCATGCCGATGGTGTGGGCAATGTTCGATGGATTGTAAATATGGCTCTCTTGCGAGCGATGGTCGGCAAACCAGGTGCTGGTCTTCTTCCAATTAGAGGGCACAGCAATGTCCAGGGTCTCGGTTCAGTAGGGGTGACGCCACAGCTTCGGTCAGAGACCTTGCAGAAACTCGTTGAAAAGGGCGTTCCTGAGCCAAGGTTCGAAGGTTATGACACGATGGCCATGATGGAGGCTGCCCGCGACGGCCGCCTAGACTTTTTGTTGTGCCTAGGGGGGAACCTGTTCGGCTCTAATCCCGACAGTCGGTTTGTGTCCGAATCATACGGAACCCTAAAGACTGTTGTTTATCTTAACACGACCCTGAACACGGGCCATGCTCACGGAACGGGGCATGACACATACATCTTGCCAGTCTTAGCCCGGGACGAGGAGCCACAGGCGACGACCCAGGAGTCAATGTTCAACTATGTGCGCCTCAGCGACGGCGGGCCGTCGCGACACCGGGGACCGCGTGCAGAGTCGGACATCCTAGCCTCACTTGCCAAGCAGGCGCGAGTCAGCAGTTTGCCTTGGGAAGAACTTCGGTCGCACGATGGCATCCGATCCTGGATCGCCGACATTGTTCCCGGATACGAGCCCGTTCGTGACATTGGGAGCACAAAAAAGGAGTTTTCTGTCTTGGGCCGCTCATTCAATGACCTTATGTTCAAAACGGACAGCGGCCGTGCGAAATTTTGGTGCGCCTCGCCAACGATCTTGGAGCAACCCACAGATGGCGGCTTCCTTTTGATGACGATCAGGAGCGAAGGTCAGTTCAATACAGTAGTCTACGAAGAGGACGACATCTACCGTGGACAAAATCGAAGAGACATCGTTCTCATGAATGGACAGGACATGCGGGACAACTCAATTTCAACCGGCGACTTGGTTTCGGTCACCTCAGAAGTAGGTACCATGGGCCCGGTATTGGCCCGGGCGTTTGACATAGCTCGTGGATGCGTGGCGATGTATTACCCAGAGGCCAACCAGATTGTGCCCCGCCGGATAGATCCAAAAAGCAAGACTCCTGCGTTCAAGTCGGTACCGGTACAAATTTCCCGCATGACTGACCCAGTTGGCCGCCGCGGGACCAAGTAACGATCGTCCGTATAATCCAGAGAGCATGTCGAATTCTGGGACGCCTTCTGACTTTATTCGCGACGCCGTACGAGAAGACTTGGAGAGCGGCCGATTCGATCGAGTCCAGACCCGGTTTCCGCCAGAGCCCAACGCTTATCTCCATATTGGCCATGCCAAGGCAATTTTGGTGGATTTTGGAGTCGCGAAGGATTTTGGCGGCACTTTTAAGCTTCGATTTGACGACACTAACCCTGTCAAGGAAGATCAGGAGTTTGTGGACGCGATCATCGATGATACTCACTGGCTCCTGGCTGAGCCCGGAAATGTCTGGGATGGTCAGGCGCTCTTTGGAAGTGATCACTTTGAACAAATGTATTTGTATGCTGTCGAGTTGATCAAGAAGGGCAAGGCCTATGTCTGCGATCTGAGCCCAGAGGAAATGAGGGCAAACCGTGGGACCCTGACCAGGCCCGGGACACCGTGTGAAAACCGTGAGAGACCGGTCGAGGACAACCTGGATCTCTTCGACCGCATGAGAAATGGAGAGTTTGAGGACGGTGCCTGTACTCTTCGCGCCAAGATTGACATGGCGTCGCCTAATATTAATCTGCGCGATCCAGTCATGTACCGCATCCGACGTGCCCACCACCACCGGCAAGGGAGCAAGTGGTGCATTTATCCTAGCTATGATTGGGCGCACGGTCTGGAAGACTCTCTCGAAGGCACAACCCATTCTCTGTGCACGTTGGAATACGAAGACCACAGGCCGCTGTATGACTGGTTCTTAGACGAACTTGGGATCTATCATCCTCGCCAGATCGAGTTTTCCCGTCTGAATCTCACCCATACAGTGATGAGCAAGCGGAAATTTGTTGAGCTGGTCGAAGGCGGGCATGTGACCGGATATGACGATCCAAGAATGCCGACCTTGGCGGGCCTGAGGCGCAGGGGCTACTCGTCTGGCGCGGTTCGTGAATTCTGTCGTCGGGCCGGGGTTTCTAAGTCCGACCAGACAATGGAAATGTACCAGCTTGAAGATTGTGTCCGCGAAGATCTGAACCGCCGCGCGAACCGCGTGATGGGGGTCCTCGATCCTATCAAAGTCATCATCACAAACGTTTCGCACGAAGTTGAATGGCTCGAGGCCGTCAACAATCCGGAAGATCCTGCAGCCGGCGTCCGCCAGGTTCCCATGACCAAAGAGATTTTCATTGATGCCGACGATTTTCGAGCCGATCCGCCACCAAAGTATCACCGACTGTCGCCAGGAACCGAGGTTCGGCTCAGATACGGATATGTAATGAAGTGCGAGCAAGTGGTTTACAACCCTGATGGGTTGATCAAAGAACTCTTGTGCAAGATAGATCCGGAGACAAAGGGAGCAAATCCTAGCGACGGGCGAAAGATCAAGGCGACCATCCACTGGGTGTCTGCGGTGCATGCCATTGAGTGCGAAGCCAGGCTTTACGACCATCTCTTTGTTGACCCAGACCCGGACCGCCCTAACGGCCGGGCAAGAGAGAGCGGCACTTATCTAGACAGCCTGAACCCCAATTCACACACGAGCGTGAGAGCCCTGGTAGAGCCGAGTGTCCAGGACGCCAAAACGGGTGACACGTTTCAATTTGAGCGAATCGGATACTTCTGTGTCGATCCAGACACGCGACCGGGAGCAATTGTTTTCAATCGCATAGTGACCCTGCGCGACACCTGGGCAAAGATTGAGAAAAAGTCTAACGCTTGATCGAGTCTTCAGCGGCCAGTTTTGCCACGGCATCTGATCCGCAACTGAGCTTCTTTGCAAGTGGACTTTTGGGGTCTACAACTCGCCAGAAAGGCGCGACTTCGTCGCGAGGAGTTCCATTCGCCAACTCCTCCAGCGCCACTTCCGAAACAATCCTGATGAAAATTGATGTCGAGAGAGGACATGCGCCATCTGCGCCTGACTCGCTGGCCAATGAATTTCTAAAGGCCGGAATGTCGGTGGTCGTGCCCTTAGGAATCTTGCGTATTGCAGAGTCCACCTGACGAGGCGTCGAAACCAACATTCGGTCACCAGCTTTCATACCGCCAAAGTCCTTTTCGAGTACCTCGATTTGCGGCTCTCGGCCATTGTCGAGCTTTTGCCTCCAGGTCTTGGTCATGGGTGCCTTGCAGGTTACCATGATCCCCCTCGGCGGACGACCGAGGGGGATCATGGTTGGGTCAGACTTGAACCACGTTCT
>JAEURO010000038.1 GCA_016788345.1 Chthonomonadaceae bacterium | reverse complement strand
CGGACAATGCGCGGCTGAACGACCCCAACCCACCAGCCTCCCCTAGACCGGCTTTCAGCGACCGGGACAGGGGCGGACGTGACCGAGGCGGGCGAGACCGAGACAGGGGACGAGGTAGAGACCGCTACGGTGACAGAGACCGAGGGCCAAGGCCGGACCGCGCCGCCGTAGAAACTTCGGAGGAAGAACCGCGAGAACCGCGCGCATCGTTCAGGTCTAAGGACGCCGACAATGGGGAATCGAAGCCAAAAGGCCGGACACCAAAGGACGACGCCGATGCCTTGCCAGACATCCCAGATTCGTTTCCAGGCAAGAAAAGGGACGAAGACGTGAACACGCGCTTCCGACCTCGAAGATAAGCTTCATCATTGAGCCCAATACGGCCGGTCATGTTAGACAAGCAAGGTCGGCCGTGCTACTCCTCGTTCTGGCCCAATGCAGCCGGACTGGTAGAGCCTTTGCTCGATAAGACGAGTACGGCCAACGATACGATATACGGCAACGCAATGAAGAGCTGCGGAGGAAGCCCGGTACCTTTTGCTTGAAGTTCAAACTGCAAGGAATCTGCGTATCCGATGAGTAACGAAGCAAAGAGGGTTCCTAGTGGGTTCCAGCGTCCGAAAGTCACGATGGCCAGCGCAACGAAGCCACGCCCAGCGGACATGTTTTCGGCAAACGATCCTGCTATGCCAAGGGACAAGTAAGCACCCGCAAGCCCCGCGAAAAAGCCACTTACCAATGCGCCTTGCCATCTCAACCGACTTGGCTGGTATCCGGCAGCCCGGACTGCTGGCGGATACTCTCCGGTCGCCCTCAGGGCAAGCCCCCATTGGGTTTTCGAGAGAATCCATGCGCTCAGAACTGCGAGAGTAATCCAAGACAGGTCGATTACGTCCCATCCCGGACCGAACTGCGCAACCTTTGGGACGCTGAGCAATTGTCCAGTCTGACCATAACGGGCTCGATAGAGGATCCCAGTCAACCCGAGCCCCAAGAGGTTCGTGGCAGTGCCGGCCACGACTTGGTCGCACCGGCAAGTGAGGGTCAACCAACCCTGAAGGACGGCTACGACTAAGGCGGCCAAGACACCAGCAGCGACACCTAGGGCCGCAGAACCCGTCGATTGGCTGACAGTCACACCGAAGTAAGCTGAGACAACCATCATTCCCTCCAGACCAATGTTGAGGACTCCCGCCCTTTGGCCGATGCACTCACCCAGGCTCGCCAGGCCAACCGGCGCAGAATAACGGATTAGATTGGCCAGCCAGTCAGCTGTCATTTTTCCTCCTCGTCGCCCAAAGTGTGACCATCACGGCCACGGCTTGGAGAACGTAGACCAACGCTTGACCAATCGAATTGAACCTGGCGAAAGAATCCCCTCCCGCCATTAATGCGCCGAAAAGCAAGCTCGACACAGCGACACCAGGAACATTAAGCCCCCCTAGAAGTGCAATGGGGATGCCCATAAACCCCCAGCCTTGCGAAAAGCCGTCACCGACCTGCCCTACCAAACCTAGATAGTCGATGCCGCCTGCGATCCCGCAGAGTGCCCCGGACATGGCCATTGCCAGGAGTTGGTAAGCCTCCGGCTTATAGTGGCTGGTCTTGACGAGCCGCGAATTTTGGCCAACAACCTTGATCAGAAACCCTGTTTTAGTCTTAGTCAAGAAGATGTAAACGGCGATGGCCAGCCCTACGGCCAACAGGACGCCCATGTGAAGGTCTGTCTGAGGGTCTGGCTGGGGCAACATGGCCTGGTCCGGAAGACGGGCAGTGAGCGGCAATTGATGCTTGGGCTCCTGCAGGGGTCCCCTCACAGCCCAAGCGACCAACTGTACAACGACGAAGTTCAACATAATCGTAGTGATCACGCAAGGGACTCCGCGCTTAGTCTGTAACCATCCCGCAAAGCTAGAGAGCAATGCTCCGCTCACCGCCGAAAGGGGCAGAGCGATCCAAGCGACCGCCCCAGGAGCAGTCGAGACCAGCCCACTGGCAATCCCTGCCCCTGCCAAGCCACCAACTAGGTACTGGCCCTCACCGCCGATGTTGTAAATCCCTGCGCGCCAAGCGACCGCAACTCCCAAACCACAAAGGAGCAGCGGTGTCGCCCTGACGAGTGTTCTTGCGATGCCGAATTTGTCACCAAAAGCTCCGGCCATCATCAGACCCAACCCTTGCCTAACGTCTACACCCGCAAGCCCAAGCGTCAGTACAAGGGCTATGATCAAAGCCACTGCGATGATCAGGGCCTGTTTCATGAGTCCCCTAGCAAGCTGCCTGTAAGCCTTCCCCTGCTTAAAAAACGGGTCTGTGTGGCCAATGCGTCTAGCTCGTCTGTGTCGGTTGAGATGAGAACGACGCCTGCACCTCCAGCAGCGGCGACCCGGATTTTTTCATGGACGGATTCGGTCGCAGAAAAGTCGAGGCCTCTAGTCGGATTGACTGCCACCAGCAATTTTGGATTTTGGGACAGGACTCGAGCAACAACTACTTTTTGCTGATTACCGCCGCTCAGAGAGCTCACAGGAAGGCTGTCTCTTACGACTTTGATCTGGTGAGTCCTGATAAGCTCTTGCGCCAGAGAGCCCAACAGTGCCGAGTTCAAAAACGGGCCTCTGTTCGCCCTCGGACCACGCAGCATTCCGACGGATAGATTGTCCCTGACACTCAGATTCAAGGCAAGGGCATCATGGCGTCTGTCCTGCGGGATATAGCCAACGCTGGACGCACAAGTGACCTTCCCACTTTGGATGGGCCGGATCCCAGACAGGGCTTCGGCGAGTTCGACCTGGCCGTTGCCGTCGACACCGCCGATCCCAACGATCTCTCCTTCTCGGACCGTCAAAGTCACCCCATCAATGGCGACATTCCCTTGGTCTCCTAAAACAACGATACTCTCCACATTCAGGCAGATTTCTCCAGATTCGAGGGAGGCTCTCGGACCGGGTTCGGACGAGCGAGGGCCCACCATTTGCTCGGCAACGATGGTTGAGGATGTGTCTTCGACCAGGCATGAGCCAACGGCCCTTCCCGATCTCAAGACGGTGACCCTGTCCGCAATAGAAAACACTTCCCTTAGCTTATGGGCGATAAGCACGACCGCAGTCCCCCGCTCTTTCAACCTTCGCAGGACGTCAAACAGGTCTTCAACTTCGTTTGGAGAAAGAACTGCAGTGGGTTCGTCCAGCACCAGGATTTTTCGACCACCGAGTAGGGCCTTGAGAATCTCGACCCGCTGCCTACGTCCGACTGACAAACTGCCCACAGTCTCGTCTGTGTCCAGCGACCAACCTAAGTCTCCAGCCATGGCTTTTGCTTCTTTGGCAACCTCGTGGGCCATGTGACGTGAAATGACTGGTGCCCCCGACGACAAAGCAAAATTCTCTGCAACTGTAAACCGAGGAACCAGTGTGAAGTGTTGATGGACCATCGAGAGGCCCAAATTACGCATCGTCAGAGGTTCTCCAAAGCGGATTTGTGAAGCCCCAGACACGGCCATGCCCTCTTCCGGAACGATAAAACCGGCCAAGACGCCCATCAAGGTGGACTTCCCAGCCCCGTTTTCCCCGACGACAGCGTGAACCTCGCCAGGAGAGACGTCGAGACTGACGTCTTGGAGCGCGACCAGGCCCCCAAATCTTTTTGTCACATGTCTGACAGAGAGGATTGGCTCCAAGTCTGTGCATTTTAACACTGTGTCCGGCGTTAGAATAGGGTGATGGCCCGGGCGACACTATTTAGGAAAGTCACCTTTTCAGCGGGCCACCGTTATTGGTCTGAGTTGCTGACTCCAGAGGAAAACATTGCCCAGTTTGGCCAGTGGGCGTCACGCTACAACCACGGGCACAACTATGCCGTCTGGGTCGGAGTTTCGGGCGACGTTGACAAGTCGACCGGAATGGTCGTCAATATCAAGGATATTGATGCTATTTTGCAACAGTGCGTTGTCAAGCGTTTCGACCAAAAAAGCCTGAATGACGAGGCGATGGTCGGCAAGGTGCCTTGCCTCGAAACCCTTCTGTGCGAAGTGGCAGGCTCATTGACAGGGCTTCCGGACGGGGTCCAGTTGGAAAGCGTCAAGATAATAGAGCTCCCCGGCTTTTACGGGGAGTGGAGTCAAGGCGTGTTGACACTGACAAGGACTTATGAGTTTGCAGCTGCCCATCGGCTCGCGTCACCTGACCTTTCTGACGAGGAAAACTTCGCACTTTACGGCAAATGTACAAACGCAAACGGGCACGGGCACAACTACGTTCTAGAAGTGACGGTCACGGGGGATACTGACCCTTCCACCGGCTTCTTATGTGACATAAGCGCTTTGGATCAAATTGTAGAAAGAGAGGTTGTGAGCAGGTATGACCATAAAAACTTGGACAAAGACGTTCCCGAGCTCCAAGGAAAGACGACAACAAGCGAGAACGTCGCAATCGCCATTTTTAGCTTGCTCAAGGACCGGCTCCCGGCAGAGCTCAAGCGAATAAAACTGTTCGAGACGGCCCGAAACGCCTTTGAAGTCGAAGCTTAGTTCGGTTCTGAGAGACCTTCATTTAGGCTTTCGATGAGCTTGGCGGTCTTCGCAAAACACCCTTTCTGCCCCAAAAGACATTCAATCTCGTCAAAGCCTTCCATCTGTCGGTCACGTGTAGGTCCATCAGCGATAAGTGCGGCGAGACAGTCCCTTATCGCCTCCGGGCTTGCGGCGTCCTGTATGAGTTCGGGAACCAACCCACGGCCAAGTACGATGTTTGGCAAACTAATAAAGTCAAACTTTGGCCGTCTCAACAGATATTCGAGTTTCATGAGCGGCGAAACCCGGTAGACAACAACGCTGGGACACTTATGGTATGCAGCTTCAAGTGTCGCCGTCCCGCTGCAAACGATCGCGGCCCTGCTGGTCGAAAGGGCATCTTTTGCTCCAGAAACAATTGTTGCTGGTGGGCCTCCCGACACCACCCATTGACGCTCAATTTGAACCTGGTCCAAGTTTGGCGCGACGCTCAACCGAATGTGTTGTTTTGAACCCGCTAGAGCCTCCGCGATGACCGGGATGTTGTGCTTGATTTCATGCTTTCTGCTGCCAGGCAAGACAGCAATTCCGTCTCGACTTGTGTCTGACTCAGATGAAACTGGTGTGTCCCAAAGTGGGTGGCCAAAGTAGTGGCTGTCTGCGCCCATCCCTTTTAAGATCTCTGCGCTCCAAGGAAACTGGCAAACCACGCTGTCGCACAAATTAGGGAGGTCTGCCCCTTGTTTGTCCTTTCTCCAACTGCCTGGTGGCGCAAAGTAAAGGATTTTCCATCCGTGCTGTCGAGCGACCTTGCAAAGCTTGATGTTAAAGAACCCGAAGTCGATAGGAACGAACACACCCGGCCCGGACACCCTTAGTAACGATTTTGCCGTGAAATAGCCTTCTATTACTCGAAGTGAGCCCAAGGCGCTTTCGGCGATACCCATCGTGCCCCAACTTCTCGAATCGACAATCAGGGCCACTCCCGTCTGGCTGGTCTTCGCGCCTGCCACGGCCAGCAAAGATTCTTCGCGGAGCCTGGACCTCAGTTTTTCATCGCTGGCAAGCCGTGATGAGACCGCATCAACCCACTCTTGGGTTGATGCGTTTTGGTCCACTTTGACTCCATAGGCTCCGTCCAAGTCTGAGGCTGCGGCGTGGGCGTCGCCCTTGCAATCTTCCAGGGTCTGGCGTACGAGGCTCCTGGCCATTCGCTCATGACTAAGCGCACCTATGGAATCCAGGGCTTGGACTAGGCTTGCTGCGCAGGCGTCCCCACTGGCCTCTCCAGCCGAGAAAAAAACTCTCACAGACTCAACGCTTGGCCCCTCTCTTTGCCGGAGCAGCCGAAATGTCGATCTTTATGCCCTTTCCCGTTTTTGGCTTAGGCTTGCTTGGCTTAGAAGGTTTCTTTACTTTTGCGGCCGGGGCGCCATTATTCACGGCGCCCTTTTTTGTTGGCGTCGGCTTGATGGACTTTTTAGTCTTGACGGGAGGTGGAACCGTTTTCAAGACGACCGAATCAGACTTTGCTGGAGGCCTCGACCAATTAGCTATTCGCCGGAAACTGCCGTCGTACAGCGAAGCCTCGCTTGGCGCGGCCGATCCGTACCAGACAAGCACGCCGTTGACGGTGTGACGCAATTGAAACCCATCCTTGACTCCCAATGTGGCACCCGTCAGAAGGTTCAAAATGTTCGATTTCTTACCAACCTGATAACTGGCATAGCCCGGAGCGGAGACACTCGTCATCTTTCCTCGGAACTCGGCCACGACATGGTAGTCGTTTTGGTCAAAGTCGGCCACACCCATCCGGTTTGTCCCGTAGCTGGTCGGGGTCAAGGTCCAAGCTGTCTCACCTGCGCCCATCCACTTTGCCTTTCCAACTGCCTCACCGAATGGCTCAAAGTTTGAAGCCCCGTCCTTGATCGAAATTCGTGAGAGTCCAAACCGACCGTCCTTGTTCGCCATCACTGTCAGGTTTGGCCCCCTTAATGCCAAGACTTGATCTATCTTCCCTTCTGCAAATGAGTTTCCCTCGAACTTGTTGATGAGAGAAGGCTGCGGAACGGGCTGCGCCATGTCGAACTTGACTGCAGTCTCTAACCAGGTATGCCCTTTGACATCGGTCCAGCGCAGTAACAGGTACAAGCTCTTCTCTACGGTCACCCAGCCCCCGATTCCAGAGAACTCTAGCCGCCTTACCTTCTTTGAAACCAAATCCATGAGTTCGGCATTCGACTCCTGTGTCGAGACCTTTCCGCTGACTGGCACGGATTTGAAATTCGTAGAAACGACTTTCTTTGAAGGCAGAGTAATCCGAACAGCCTTTCCATCGTATAGGAACTTTTTGCCGCCCAAAACAAAACTGAGAGTGCCCTTCTTGGCGTCCCATCCGGTCGGCGAGGACTTCTTTGGCCCCAATGAGACAGTTTCGACGCCTCTTGCACCTTCAACCATCCATGAGCTGTCTTGTAGGCTGATTTTGGACGGCGACCCCTGGGCGTGTAAGAGTCCGGTCACAATTGCAAGAAACATAGTCTTAGAGACGAGTATGCATTGCCAAGATTGTCCAAGGTATGACGATACGACTAGTGCTTGCCGCGATGGCAAGCTGAACCCGCTCCGTTGGGAGCTTGCCGTGGACGTGGCAAATGTCTATGGTCTTCGTTCGATCTGCGTTTTCAATGACCATCGAGAGAGGTTGGTCAAGTGCCGTGCAGTGTCCAATGTGGCCCGTTCTGTCCCTAAGCCGTTAGAGGCTGGCCTTGCCGACGTCAGTCAAGACGGCCTTGATTGACTTTACTTTTCCGGCCGACCAGACCTTGATGTTCACTTCTGCGCTTGGACCCATGGGCGACAGGATTTTCTGAAAGTCGACAAAGTCGACGATCTTTTGGTTATTGATCTCCGTGATGACATCAAGGGGTTTGAGTCCTGCGGTTTCAGCGGGAGAGCCACTGGAGACATCAAGGACGACACACCCTTGGGACGGTGGCTCACCCGGAGAACTGGTCCGTGACTTTAGTTCTTCACGGGCCTCTGCAAACGACAAGCCGTCTGGTAGTTTCCACACCTGCACACCCAACTGACCTTACTTTTCATATCCGAACTTTATGATGTCGTCGACGACCTGCTTCATCCGTTTTGAGGGGATCGCAAAGCCAATACCTATGTTCGCGTTTGTCGTCGAGGCGATCGAACTATTGATGCCCACCAGGCTGCCGTCCGAAGTGCACAACGCCCCTCCAGAGTTTCCGTGGTTGATGGCGGCGTCGGTCTGGATCCCGTCAATAAAGACGGCGTCACCTGATCCCGGCAACTGCCTCCCGACGTTGCTGACGACCCCGACCGACAAAGTGTTTTCAAAGCCGAGCGGGTTCCCCACAGCTATGACCCATTGCCCGACCTCGACTTTTGAACTGTCGCCAACCTGAATCGGGCTCAGGCCCGACCTGTCAACTTTTAGAACTGCCAGATCGGACCGCGGGTCAGTTCCGATGACCTTGGCCTCAGCCGACTTTCCGTCTGAAAAGTGGACGAGAACCCGGTTAGCAATTTGCGACCTTCCAAACCCGACTTGTGCCCGAATGACGTGGTTGTTAGTCACAATGTAGCCGTCGGCCGACACAATGACCCCGCTCCCTTGGGAGTAGTCCTGGACGACGCGCTCCCCAAAGAAGTTTTCACCTTCGACTTGGGTGTCCACACTGACGACGCTGGGCAGAATTTTCTTGGCAGCAAGTCGGAAGTCGAGCGATTGGGGCACCGAATCTAGCCCTGCGTTTTGGATCCATGTCTCGCGCGCGGGTGCCTGAGAAAATATGCTCGACCTCGTTTTCGACTGCTCGTTGAACTTTAGTGCTGCCGTGACTGCGACGAAAATTGTCGCAAACACGCCAACGACCATCCAAGCGACTCGTGAACCTTTCATGATGCCTTTGATATACCAACAATTTTCCCGAACGTTCACCGGGACCTTGTCAAGTGGTAGGCCTCTTCAGCTTCTCGGAGCAGAAGGCCAGCAATCCGACTTCTATGGCACCGCTCACTTTGAGGGCCTTGGCACAGGCGATCGCAGTCCCGCCCGTGGTCAAGACGTCGTCCACCAGGAGGACCGACTTTCCGGCAAGCGGTTTGGGAGCCAAGAACGCTCCTTCCATATTGATCAACCGCTCATGCGCCTTGAGCTCGACTTGCGGCCGCGTCTTCTTGATCCTGACAAGGAGGTCGCGTTGGACAAGTCCGGTTGCAAACGATTGGCACAGAAGGTCAGATTGGTTGAATCCTCGGTGACGCCTCCTGCTTGGGTGAATTGGAACAGGTAAGACAGCGTCCATGGCTGACATTTCGGTGTAAGCCTTCACCAAAAGTCCAGACATTGGGCTAGCTAGCGCTGTAGACCGATTGTATTTGAGCTTTCGCACAGCTTGGGCGGAACGCCCTTCGTAAGCGAAGAGGACTCTACTCCAGTCGAGTTCGGCTGTCCGCCCTCGGTCAATATCGTCTGCAGGTTCGAACTCGTCGAGGCAGTCTGGGCAAATTGGTGGTTGATCGACCATGCCGCAAAGACAACACTTTGGCGGATACAGCCAATCCAGTACGGTGTTACCGATTCGACCCAGTCCGTCGAGCACGCATCTATTGTGACAGCGGCCTCGCGGAACGTCTCGCGGGTCAGTCAACGTATGCCAAGTCTATGACCGATGCGGTGGCATCCGATTGCCTTGATATGACACCAGCCCAAATGACCGAGGCCCTCAACACCTGCTTTGAAGGATATCTGGTGCCGTTTGTCATCACACCGGATTACTTTGAGCGAAGATTCCGACCGGAGAGCTTAGATTCGCTTTCGAGTCGCATATGGCGCGTCGATGGAGTGACGGCGGCGATCGTTCTCATTGCCCGTCGAGGCTGGACTGCCAGGGTCGCAGCCATGGCGGTCGCACCTCCCTTTAGGCGACTTGGCCTCGGGTTCCGGGCTATGAAATCAGCGGTCGAAGACGCGACCCAGCGAGGCGACCGTCGTCTCGTGCTTGAAGTCATCGAACAAAATGAGGCGGCGATCCGGTTGTATGAATCGGTTGGGATGAGCCGTTGCCGAAGACTTGTCGGATACAGGCGCGAAGCAGACTCGGGAAAGCGCACCGGAATTGTTGAGGTCGACCCTCTCCAAGCTGCCAGAGCCCTTTCACAGTTTGTCCAAGACGACCTCATTTGGGACTTGACGCCAGAAACGCTTTCGTCCTATGCCGCCCCGACCAAGGCCTATACCATCGATGAGCGTGGATATGTGATAGCGACAGGGCGGGAGGCAGGGGTGGTCGTCTGGTCTTTGTTCGTAGACCCTGGCCATCGCCGCGAAGGCCTTGGCAGAAGACTGATAGACGGCCTGGCCGAGACAATGGGCGGCAAACCTCTCTTGACACCTGTGGCTGTCCCCGACACTGTCGCTCCAGGTTTCTTTCGAGCATGTGGCTTCACTGAGAACCCGATTAGCCAGTTTGAGATGGTGCTTGGTCTGTGAGCTGCCTGCATATCGACTCCAGGTCTTGGCGCAGGTATCATCGCTCCATGAAGTCAGGCTTCATAGGGTTGAGCCTTTTCGCCATCTTGGCTGGCTGCGGCACTGGTGGCACGAAGCACGATCTGGATTTGCTGCGTGGCAAAATCCACATGGGAATGAGCGAGCTTGAGGTCACCCGCGACGCCGGTGCACCTACGCACATCGATATTGACGGAGACACGCGAAAACTCCGATACGAGGCTAAGGTTGGCAATGGATACATCTTGGTGACTCTCCGCCAAAACGTGGTGATCGACGTAGAACGTAAGGACTAACCGGCACACAAAGAACGACAAAAATTGGGCCAGGCTCGCTGCCGGTCAGCCTGCAAGACACGTGGCCCACAATCTGGGTCGGTGTGAGGACAAAGTTCCATGTGCGCAATCCGTCGACCGCCCCTTGTTCCTTCAAAAAAACTTGCCCCAAAATTGCAGGCCCCGATCAAGAGGTCGTTCGACAAATAGATAAGGCTGCCAGTAGCGGCAACCTGGTTGTCCAGCACGCCGTCAGTGTAGATCTTCAGGCTTGCTTAGTCAAAGATATAAACACAGCTGTGTTGCAAGGGAATTTGCGACTTGTCGCGACGGCCGCGCCAGCGTTTGTACCGGTTCTAATTGAAGCGATGTAACGCATGGTGGAATTTTCGTACGCCAAATAGTAGGACGAGAGAAAATTACCACTGGCCCCCTCTTGTGGCATATTGAAGATAGCTTTTCCGTTACTAGTTTTTCCGAATCCAGAACCGGTGGTCTTTGTCCAAACTTCAATAGTAAAGTGTTCAGGTTTGAGTGAAGCAGCCCCCGGCACACGGACATAACTGTTAGAGCTAGAACTGGTGTTCGTAAGCTGTATCGCGTTGAGTGCAAGAGCGGATGATGCTATCGCAGACCAGGCCAACACAAATGAGAGTTTCACAGTTTACATATTAACCCAGTGAGCCAAAATCTCAGCGAAACCGTTAGCAACATTCTGAGTTCTACGGAAAGGTCCAGGCCCAGCCAAGATCCATGACCGGGGAACCCACCGTCGTTGTTGACACACCGCCAATTACCGGGTTTGCGCGTCTTTGTTTAGCAAAACCTGATGTGTCGCGCCATACTGCTCTTGACCGGTCGGAGAAGGACAGATGAACCTGAACACCAACAAAACCATGCCCACGGCCTATGGCTTTCTGGGCGCAGCTGCATTCTGGGCTCTGGCTCACAGCGGGCCCGTCATCGCCCAGGTTGGGACGTTGCCTGCGTATTTGCGCCTGCAGGCCACGACCCCAGGCACCCAGCAGACCGGCCACTAGAACATTAGTGGAACGGTAAGAGCAGGGCAGTTCGTCGGCGGCGGCGCGGGGGTGTCCGGCGTCAATGCCGACTTGATTGACGGGCTTGACAGTTTGTCGCTGGGCAAACTTTCAGCAACTCAGGTTTGGACAGGGGCCAACTCGTTTTCTAGCTTCGGGAACTCATTCTCTGGCGTGGGGTCGTCGTTAACGGATCTCAATGCGACGAACGTGTCGACAGGAACCTTGAACTCAGCGAGACTTCCTGTTCCCATGACTTTGGCAGGCTCCGTGGCGTCAAGTGCCACTCTGTTTGTGAGGAACGACAGCCCGACCGGATTCGGCGTGTTTGGTTGGACAACGTCACCCACGGGTTCAACCGTCGGGGGTAGCTTTGAATCAGACAGTGTCGATGGCTACGGCGCCCAGATGATCAGTGCGGGCCCGTATGGAGCCTATGGTCTCTCAACAAAGTTAAGTGGCGTCGCATATGGTGGTTTCTTTTTGTCGGAAAGCACAAGTGGCCGCGGCGTGTCCGGAGTTTGTTTGAGCGCGAATGGTACGACATATGGTGGCTACTTTGAGAGCCGCAGCGAGAGCGGGGTGGGTGCTTACGCTCAAAACACCCGGGTTGGCGGGATCGGATTACTTGGCCGTACACCACCCGCTGGAAGCGGACTGAGTTCGGGAGGGTTTTCAACCGGGGCATGGGGCGACACCGACACGGGAAACGGCGTGCTGGGTACAGCAAATTCTGGTACTGGAGTCGCGGGCAGGAGTGCTACAGGAACTGGAGTCTATGGCCAAAACGACTCCGGTGCCGGATTCGGAGTCTTCGCTGCAGGAAACTCTGGAGCCAGCGGCACCAAGTCGTTCCTCATCGACCATCCGCTTGACCCAGAAAACAAGTATCTTCAGCACTATTGCAACGAGTCCCCGACCCCGCAGAACACCTATCAAGGCACAGTCGTCACCGACGGGAACTGCTGGGCGGTGGTCGAGCTTCCTGGCTATTTTGAATCGATCAACAAGGACGCGAAAGTAGAGCTAACGGTAGACGACGCTTCCGAGGACTTTGTGCTGGCCAAGGTCGTGGGCGGAGTCAACGGGGCGCGGTTCCGAATTCGGACAAGCAAGCCTCGCGTCAAGGTCTACTGGATGGTGTCCGCCGACCGCAACGACCGATGGGTGCAAAAGTACGGCACACCGGTCGAGATCGACAAAGACGTGTCTGCCCGAGGCACGTACCAGCACCCCGAACTCTATGACCAACCGGAATCGAAAGGGATCCAATTCATGATGGCGACCAACGGAAGGAAGACTTCCAGCCAAAACGCCCCACGACCCTAGCGCGCGGACGCCCTAAAAGAGGTATCGACACAAATACCTAAACCGCGCACTTTGCCCACCTCCCCCGTGGGGAAGGCGCCGGTCTCCGTTACCAGGTTTTGTGCTTCGAGAACGGCGGTTGGGCGTTACCTGCGCTACACTGTCCTTGATCGGTCGGAGAAGGACAAATGAACCTGAACACGAACAAAACCATGCCCATGGCCTATGGCTTTATCGGCGCAGCCGCTTTTTGGGCCATCGCACACAGCGGATCTGTGATGGCCCAGGTGGGGACGTTGCCCGCGTATTTGCGCCTGCAGGCCACGACCCCAGGCACCCAGCAGACCGGCCACTCGAACATCTCCGGTACAGCGATCGCGGGCCAGTTCCAAGGTGGAGGCGCCGGGCTGACCAATGTCAACGCCAACTTGTTAGACGGACTGGACTCGACCGCGTTCCTCCAGTCGATACCCGTCCCTCTCGTTTTAAGCGGTTCGGCCGGTGTTAATTCGATCGTCAGAGCCACAAACACCTCGACGTCGGTGCTCTCTGCCGGCGTCACAGGCGAGGCGTCCGGTGCCAGCGGAACCGTTTATGGCGTCATCGGAACCACCGCCAGCGTCAATGGCCGCGGGGTCGCCGGGTTCGGCACATCGGCAACAGGTGTCAATTACGGCGGCTACTTTGACACTAACAGCACGAGCGGCTACGGGGTGTTTGCCAACAGCGCGGGAACTTATGGCGTCTACGGACGCTCGACGGCGACTTCTGGAACGGCGTACGGGGTTTACGGCCAAAGCGCCGCGTTTACGGGGTACGGGATTTTCGGGGAAGCGGTTTCCGGCACGGGCTCGAACTACGGTGGCCGGTTTGAGAACAGTAGCACCTCGGGGGGTGGAGTCTACGGAGTCGCGTTGGCGACAAGTGGAGGCACATTCGGAGGTCGGTTTGAGAACAACAGCACGTCCGGTCGAGGCGTCTTTGGGTATGCGACCGCCACGACCGGAGTCAACTACGGAGTCTATGGCCTCAGCGACAGTTCATCTGGACGGGGCGTTTATGGCGACGCCTCTGCCACTACCGGTGTCACGTATGGTGTCTATGGGACCAGCGACAGCAGTGCTGGCCGGGGCGTGTTCGGCTGGGCAACAAATGGAACTGGCACCACGGCCGGACTTGAGGGCCAATCGAACAGCACTTCTGGCTCTGGCGTCTATGGCCATGCAGACGCGAACTCCGGCTTCACTTTTGGTGGCCGGTTCCTGTCAAACAGCACCGATGGCATCGGAGTCTATGGTCAAGCTCTGGCGACGAGTGGCGGGACGGTCGGAGTGCGTGGCAAGGCCGACAGCAGCGATGGCGCGGGAGTCTATGGGAGTTCTTCAGGCTCGATTGCGTATGGAGTCGTTGGATCTGCGACCGGAACCAGTGGATGGGGAGTCGCCGGCACAGCCGAAGGAACAAGCGGTATCGGCACTTATGGGGTTGCCCTTTCTGCGACAGGCACAACGACCGGAACCTATGGAGCTTCAATCAGTCCGAATGGACGAGGGGTCTATGGAAGAAACAGTTCAGACACGGGAATCACGTATGGCGGACGATTTGAGGTCGACAGTGTCGACGGTCGAGCGGTCTACGGGATAGCTAGCGCTGCAGGATCTGGAGACACTCCTTACGGAGTTCGTGGACAAGCGCTCGCCACGACCAACGGCTACGCAGTATATGCAGTCGGCGACTTAGGCGCGTCGGGCCTCAAGCCCTTCCGCATCGACCATCCTTCCGACCCGGAGAACAAGTACCTTCTCCACTACTCCAGCGAATCTCCGTTCCCACAGAACTTCTACAACGGGAACGTCGTGACCGACGCGAACGGCTATGCCTGGGTCGAGTTGCCAGACTACTTTGCCCAAATTAACACGAACTTCAAGTACGTCCTGACCGTGGTCGACGACAATGACTCAAGCGGCTTTGTCCAAGTCAAGGTCAGCAAGAAGATCGTCGGGAACCGGTTCCAAATCCGCACCAGCGCGCCCCGGGTGGAAGTCTCGTGGGAAGTCAAAGCCGACCGCAACGACGCCCGTGTCAAGGCCCGCCGTCCGGTCGACGTGCAAGAAAAGACCGGTGCCGAGCGGGGTAAATACCAACACCCCGAGTACTACAGCCAGCCAGCCAGCATGGGGATGGACTACCAACCACGCACGGAGGCTAGGGGCCAATCCGGCATGGCAAGGCCGTAACGTCAGCGTAGCTGGTCCTTGTCCCCAAGGGTCTGAACAAGTCTCGACAGCCCCTTGGGGACAAAGGCGGCTACCAGGTTTTGCTCCGAATTCCAACCTGTCCGCCCCGTCCTGTGATACATTGAATGCCATTGCCCCGGCACCCTGCCGGGCGGAGGACTCATGAACAGATCTCTCGGTATCGGTGCGGTTTCACTTTCGGCCCTTGCTCTTCTCGTTGTCACCGCGCGACAAGCCCAAACCCAAGTCGGATCGCTTCCTGCCTACGTCCGGCTCCAGTCGGCCACCCCGGGCACGGCCCAGACCGGCCACGCCAACATCACGGGGACTGCCATCGCTGGGCAATTCATTGGTGGAGGCGGAGGGCTTGCTAACGTCAATGCGAACCTATTGGACGGGCTTGACAGTACTTCGTTCCTCCAGGGCGTCCCCAACCCGCTCTCACTCACAAGCAGCCCCCTTGGCGGCCCGGTTGTGTCGGGGTCAAACGGTTCGACTGGCACCGGGTCGTCGGGTGTCCGCGGCGCCTCGACCGCCGCGACAGGGGTCACCTACGGAGTTTTTGGAACGAACAGCAGTACGAGCGGCCGAGGTGTGTTTGGTGAATCCACTGCCGCCACTGGGCTGTCGTACGGGGGCCGTTTTGAGAGTGACAGCACCACTGGCCGGGGTGTTTACGGCTTGGCCAACTCGACGACCGGCTTTGCCTATGGCGTCCTCGGCCAGAGCCAAAGCTCCACGGGACGAGGGGTCTACGGACTCGCGGCCACCACGACAGGGGCCAACTATGGCGGCTATTTCGACTCGAACAGTACCGAAGGCGTCGGTCTCTTCGCCGTGTGCCCGAACATCGCTGGCCAGTTCTCGTCGAGCGCGGCAAGCGGCGCGGCCTTGTTGGCCGGAAGTTCGACCGCGGCCTCGAACGGTGTGATCGCCCGGTCTGCGGGGACCACGACCTCGCCGGCCGTCAGGTGCTTCAACGGCGAGTTGACAGGCGGCGATGCTTTCAACTCCTGCTTTCGGGCCATCACGGAAAGCCGCGCCGCCAACGCGTTCGTCATCAATGCCTTTGGCTCTGCCGGAGGCACCTCGTCCTTTGCAGGCAGCGCAGTTTCTGTAATCGACTTCGATGACCAGGCGAACGGCGCGGGCATTGGCGTGCGAGTATCGTCGGGCAGTGCCATTGCCTTGTATGGTGAGGCCGCCGGTAGTGGCGCAAACGTGGCGGTGTGGGCCTTCGGCAACTTGAACGCGACAGGAACCAAGTCGTTCGTCATCGACCATCCGCTCGATCCCGAGAACATGACGCTCAAGCACTACTGTTCCGAAGGGCCCGAACCGTACAACGTGTACCGAGGCAACGTGCGGCTTGGTTCTGACGGCGCGGCCTGGGTGACTTTGCCACGATACTTTGAGTCCATCAACCGGGACGTCTCGTATCAGCTCACATGCGTTGGCGGCTTTGCGCAAGTGTACGTGAGCTCGGAGGTGTCGCAAAACAGGTTCCAAATCGCTGGAGGGAAACCTGGGCTGAAAGTATCGTGGCAGGTGACCGCGGTTCGAAACGACGCCTATGTCCGACATTACGGGATCGATCCAGAGCAAATGAAACCTGAAAGCGAGCGGGGCCTTTATCTGGCACCAGAAGCGTACGGACTTCCCAGATCGAAGTCCACCTCGTCAGCCCGAATGATTGAAGAGACAGCGGACGGCCAACGCATGGTCGGCGGCAAAATAATTTCGCCCGCCAACACGACTTCCCGCCGCCCCTAACCCACGAAACTGCCCAGCCATGCCACCGATGGTCACTGGCTGGGCTTCGCGCCTCCGAGGATGTCGAACTCCTTTCGTTCAACTCGGAGCGTCCTCGGCGATACCCCAGTCGCGCCGACGATCAGGCGGCTGAACTGCTGTAAGTTGGGCACACCGACAGCGGTGGCAATCGCCTTAATTGGGCGTGTCGTCGTTGTGAGTAGCCGAGTGGCGGTAACCGCCCGTTGCACACGAATGTACTCCTGGATCGTCGTGCCATGCTCCTCGCGGAACAGTCGGACCAGTTGGCTGTGGGAGATTTCTAGTTCACGAGCAAGATCCAAGATGACGATTCTCTCGCCGAGCCGTTGT
>JAEURO010000037.1:6412-17184 GCA_016788345.1 Chthonomonadaceae bacterium | reverse complement strand
TGTAAAGGCAGCGTGATTCCTTTGTACGCCCGTGTCTAGGACGCCAACGTCAGCGGGCCCACCTGTGGCGCCCCCGCTCCAAAAACTAGTGGCCAGCATGGCTTGCGCTGAAACGTCGAGTTCTCTTTGAGTTTCGTGTTCCATGCCGACCGAAGCGATTTCGGGCCAGGAAGCCAATTCCTTGACGCGGTTCGCAGGGACGACCGCAATAATTGCAGACACGACGAGAGTCTCGTCTTCTACCGTCCCGCCAAGACTTTCCACTTTGCCTCTGGTCCTGATGAAATCTAACCTTGACGAAGACCGAGCCATGTCAGTGACCGCGTCTGCAAATTCTCCACGCAGCCTATCGAGGTTTGAAGTCAAGGGCTTGAGGGCGACTGCTTCAAAAAGGGCCGGTCTTGTCGATTCGAACCTTGCCTCGTCCTTGCGCGAGAGGCTTGGGAGGTTCCTCATGGCCACGGCCCGGTCTCGAAGGGTCGCAACGGCATCGTCGATTCGACCCTGATAAACTGGAGCCAGAATCGCCGCTGCCTTTGCAGAGTGCTGCTCCCTTAGATAGGCAAAGACTTTGATCGACCCTTTCTGGGTCTTCAAAGCTTGTTGGAGATCTGATTCGATGGTGCCTGCAAAGGCAACCGAAGTCGCGCCGAATGCGACAGCAAGAAAAGTGTTTCGGAACTGCATGAGTGGTCTCCCCTTTATGTTACACAACAACCCAGGAGATTTGACTCAATCATTTTTGCTTGGTCATCACATTAAGAAGTTTTCTTAAACTTCATTTGCTTGCCGTCTAGATCGACAATGAGGGCCTGTTCTTTCTTGTCCCATATGAGCTCCATCTCGGTAGGATCGTTCGGGTCTCCAGTTTTTTCATCTGGAACAATGACGATTCCTTTTTCGGTGGTTTTGTACTTGCCGACGCTCTTTCCCCTGCCCATGTCCGACTCAAACCGGCCATCCGGTTTGAGCACGAGGTTCATGTCAAGAGCCATTTCTCTGGCGGCAAGGGCCAACGGAAGTGCTTTCTCAGCCTGCTTGTCGCCTTTTGCCACGTCGTCTTGGATCCTCTTGATGGCCGAGTCCATTTGCTCACGAAGCGCCTTGTCTACCTCGAATTGATAGGTTCCAACCAGTTCGGAAGGCACTGGCATTGGCCTTCCATGTTCTTTCACCTCTGATCCTTTGAAGGACTCTTTGGGCGGTGAAGGTTCACTTGGTTTTGTCCGTGGAGGTGTTTGGTGACCAGGCTTGGTCGCCACAATTGGTTGGCTTGCGTCCGATGAAGGGGCGGCAGATATGGGTTTGAATTCCCCGCTCCCGACCTGACTACAACCCCAAGTCAGGCAAACAGGCAGAACCAACAGGAGGAGTGGTTTCACGAAACACTCTCGCGTTCAAAAATCGACAGGCCTGCCTTGTCCCAATCGTCAAGGAACCGTTTCAACCCCGAATCGGTCAGGGGGTGGTTGAACAATTGTTTCATTGTTCCAAAAGGCATTGTCGACACATGGGCCCGGGCGTTGAGAGCCTGAACAACATGCTGAGGATGGCGGACACTGGCGACGAGGACTTCGCTGTCAAAACCGTAAGATTCGACCATCTCGACCGTTTGGACAACCGCCTCCATCCCATCGCCACCAATATCATCGACGCGGCCAACAAAGTTGCTGATGTATGTCGCCCCTGCCTTGGCCGCCATGTACGCTTGCGGCAAAGTGAAGACCAATGTTACGTTAGTCCTGATCCCACGGTCTGTCAGGGTCTTGACCAATCGGACGCCAGACTCTATGAGCGGGACCTTGATCACGACCTGCTCGTGCCAGCTGGCGATTTCCAGGGCCTCTTTCAGCATGGTCTCATAGTCCGTCGCCACGACTTCGGCGCTGATGTCGCCTCCGGGCAGCAACTCGCAAATCTTGAGCACCGTTTCCCGAAACCTTTTTCCAGATTTTGCGATCAGCGTTGGGTTCGTGGTCACACCGTCGACGATGCCCCAGTCGGCGACCTGACGGACTTCGTTGATATCACCGGTGTCCAAGAACAGTTTCATGGCCCGATTTTACTGGTGGTGTACGATGATGTCTGGGCAAGGTCGCTTAGATTCCGGCGTCGAGACCTGCCCGGATCTTGCTCAACAAACCAGCATGAACCTTTCCATCGAAATCGTCTGCCATCGACCAGTCGTAACTCCACGGATGCGACGTTCGAAACCCATCCGGCTCGTCGACAAATCTCGGAAACACGTGCGCGTGCAAGGCCGGCTCAAGGTTTCCAAATATTGCATAGTTGATTCGGGCAGCACCGGTCACGGCCTTGACCACATCGCCTACACGGGCCATGTCGCTCGAGAAAACGGTGCGGGAAGCAAGATCCAACTCGTTAAGGTCCCCTACAACTGGATCGGGTAAGAGCAAACAGTAGCCTGCCAGCACTTGGGGGTCTCCCATGACGACCCAGCCTGACTCCACTCGGCCAACGAGCGCTTGATGACGACCAGACCGGCATTGTTCGACCGCAAGATGGATGGCTGTCATGGCAATACCTTTGTGCCCTTAGCAACCGCACGAACCAGGGGAACAGGATCGTGTTTGAGACTTTCGAAAGTAGCACGTAACTCCTCTGGACACTTCTTATCAAGGGCCAAGAGGGCTTCCATCCTGACGCCGGGACGCGGATCAAGAAGCAAGGCTCCGATCGTCTTAAGCGCGTCCAAAGTGCCTGTGACGGACAGAAGCTTGACCCCCATTCGAACGATCTGCTCGTCGGAGTCCTCGATCAACTGACCTCCGATCGTGGCAGCCTGGGACGCCGACTTGGACAAGAGTTGTAAGGCAGCCATCCGGGTTTGAAAATCGCTGCTTGTCAGGAGCGCCTGCGCCGTACCAACTGCCGACAGGTCACCTATTTGCATCAGAGACACGGCGGCAGACCTAGCCAAGAGCCTGTTTGAAGACAAGCACACTTTCTGTAGGGCCGGCACCGCTTCAGTAACCTTTAATGTCCCTGCTGCCACCACAGCCTCTTTTTGGAGCCCAGGGTCGTCGACCCAACCCAGGATTGCGGGGGCGATTTCTCGAGATCCGGACTCAGCGCAAATCGAAAGCAACGCCTTTTTTTCAGCAGTCGTCCCGTTTAAGACAACTCGGCCGACCGCACCTGCAACACCGTGCCCAATGGCCTTGGCCACTGCAACGAACGCCCTCCTTTGTAACCTGTCCATCGTTCCAAGCTTGTGCGTCAGCATCCAATCCCAGGCAGGCTGTCCAATTTCAATCAAACGCCTGACCGCGGATTGGACTGTGACTTGAGCCTGGCCGACGCCCCACAGTGTCGCCTCACTGAAGATGCGCTCCATTTCTGCGTCCGCTGGCATTGGCCGAGACCCGACCTGGGGTGACGGCGCTATGGCGTCCTCGACTGAGTTAACAGCTAGCTCCTTGTCGTACGAGTAGCCCCAATGCTCGCTGCCGTGAGCCTCTCCATTTGATAGCCCAACGCGGTACTTGTCGGCCCCACCAAGGTCAATGAACAATCCTAACGACCCGCTACCCCGCGCTGATTGCCCTTGGCCAGGAGGGCCGTCATACCGATCGACCCCCCCTGCGTCCAGGAAAATCCCCAGCCCATTGGCTACACCTAGTCCTGGCGTACTGTCTCTTGCGCAATAAAGGTCGTCACCTGCCCGGTCCACGAGGAATGCGACTCCATAGTCGTGACCGATGGCCAGGCTTGCCCCGACTTTTGTCGTGTAACTGTCGTCGCCGGACAGGTCAAAAAGGTAACTGGAACAACAGTGCATCGCGCTTGCCTGGGCATAGTGGTGAGCACCATAGCTGTCGTTCCCTGCCATATCTCCCAGAGAACTGGCCGAGAACCAATAGCTTGCTGCTTCGCCATAGGTGTCGACCCAGTACTGGTCGTCCCCTTCATGGTCAGTGAGCACACCGACTCCCCCTGAAACTCCTCCAGTGTCTTCACGGAAACCGGCAGAATACGCCTGCGAGTTGGAGTAGCTGACTCCCGAGAACAAGGGCTCGTTCATGGACAGACCGCCAGCAAAATAGGTGTCCCCACCTTTGCGGTCGACCAACCAACCAACGCCCCGGGTCCTGGCTGCCCCCTGCCCATAAAGTTTGACGTCATAACGGTCGTTGCCGGAGGAGTCCAGACAGAGGCCGACTCCAAACATTCCGAATCCTTGCGCTAAGGCCACTGACCGATAGTCGTCATCTCCACCAGTCTTTTGGAAGACGCCCAATCCAGCCACCCCACTTCCGTAGCAAAGTGACTTTCCGCGAAAGGTATCGTCGCCGCCATCGACGTACGCAAGTCCTACGCCAAGCACGCCGGCGCCCACGCTCAGGTCACGTACTGCGAAATGGTCGTTACCGCCCAGATCGATCAAGACCGAACTGTATCCTACGCCTGATCCGGCCCGGCCTGTGTACGTGTCGTTTCCACCGATGTCTAAAGTGAGCCGGGCATCTGTCGAAGAGTGGTCGTTATCGTCGTTCCCTCCAATCTCAACAAGAAGGCCATCTATGTTGATCCGGATAAGTCCGGACAAAGCGGCCGGCTTCCGTTTAAGATCATTTCGAGCGATTTCGACGGTGCGGGCCAAGTTCTCGCCAGCGGAAACGATCAGGGCCATATCCACCTTTTCCATCAACTCGAGCAACCTGGCTTGCGGCCCTGTTGGAGCCGTGACAAAGTCAAAGGTGACTTTGGGTTCCTCGACCGCCCAGACGGGCAGACCCGTGATAAGCTCTCTTTTCTCTTCTGCGCTTAATTTGGAGGTCGCCTCTCGGATAGTTTTGTCACACTCCTTCATGGCCGCAACAATCATTCTCAACCGGGCAAGCGTGACAGGGTCGACTCCGGCAATTGGAGTTGATGCAGTCGGAGCAGTCAGCCCCGGTGCTACCGGAGGCAAACGCAAAACTCGCTTTGTCGCCAAGGATACGACTGCGGCAGCACCACCGTCAAGAGATGCTTTGTGCAAGTCGATCCACTCGTCGGCCATTCGGGACGGATCGTCTAAGCATTCGTCGATCCAGGCTATCCGGTTTGGGTCGCTGAAAACCTTACGTTCAAACCTCAAATCGGCGGGGATCAGATTTCCGATCGAGAGCACGTCACGGATTCCGTCACGCTCTTGCTCGGTCAACTGCGCTTGTACCATGCTGCCACCAAAGACACAAGCCAAGACTAGGATCCATCGCTGCCACATGCAGCCATTATGGTGTAGTCGCCGGGTGTCAGCCAAGGGTCAGGTGCTTGGCGACAAATGACGGACCGTGGACTGTTTGCACCGATTTGTCATCCAACACGCGGGCATCAAAAGGTTTGTTGCTACTCACGCTCTTTTCAGGGTCAAAAACAAGGGCCAGGCTCCCTGCGCGGGACGGTGCGCAAACCACAATCAAGGTCTCACGATTCCTTGCTAGTGGCAAAACAAAGTCATTCACCGTATCCATCCAAAGTGACCACCCTTCCTCATGACGGTGTGCGCGGGTAGCCGTCTCAATTTCGTTGGCGTAGGCGACAAGCGGCAGACTTGAACTGCCAGCGAGATGTCGTAACCTTGCCCAGTTCGTCGCCAACGGTCGTCCAAAGTCACGAAAGTCACCCGGTTTGTAGCCTACAAGCCTTGCCAACCCGGCAAGTCTTAGACTCCGACTTTCGACACGAGAAGGAGTGCCCCGGAGAAGTCCTAAATGCGGCAGGTTCGGCTGAAAACCTTGGCCCCATGGCCACAAGACGTTCAGACCCGGGCGGGCTTCGTCTTGCCTCTTCTTGTTCATATCCGCATCCATCAGCAAGTTGATGCTGTCGTCGACATACCGTCTGAGCATAGCCTCGCCGTCCCCTTGCGGCATCGAACTTGAAAGTTCCAGGGCCCAATCATGGTCTAGGGGCTGACAGGACATGTCGACCGAACCTTCAAGCCAAACGGCCGCATGCTCAAGGCCTTCTCCCCAAAAAGTTCTGAACTTGTCGGTGTCTAGTTTTTGAAAAACTTGCTTGAGGGTTCGCTCTTCTTGTTGATCCGGTGCATCGTGTATTTCGAGCCTCTTGACCGCGCCATCCGCAAGTGTTCCCAAGCTTATTGCAAAGTGCGCGCTCCGAACAGGTGGATCGAGCCGGAGCGCCGAGACAACCAAAGCCCCCTGGGCGGCTTGAACAGTTTCTGGAGACAAACCAACGATTGCCGCTTCTGCAACCGAATGTCGATCTTGTGGCCACCAGCCCACCAACTTAAAGATTTCGCTTCGCTCAACGACCCTTTCAAGCTCCGGATTATCCTCGCCATTTGGCCTGAGCAAATCAAGTTGCCCCGGGACAATCAAGACCACACTTCTCACGCTCCAATTATTCCTTTGTGGCTTTTCGGTAGGCCAGGGCGCGAGCCACCATGAGGGCCACCACCATCCCAGCGGCATCTAGGGCCACGTCGCCAAGCGACCCGCTCCGGTCCACCGTAAGAGTCTGGTGCCCTTCGTCCAAGACTGCGTGGGGGAGGGCCCACAGCAGCCCGGCCCAGAACCAGGTTGCCGACCCGGTTGTAGACCGGGAAGTTGCCCCAGCGGACAGAGCTAGGACGCCATAGGTGACCAAGTGCACGGCCTTTCTTCCGAAAAAAGTCAGGGCTTCAGCCACTCCATGATCCAAGTTGAGGACATTGATCAGGAACCGCATGAACACGCCCGGGCCACCCTGGGGCCCGGAGAAGGCTGCAGTCGACAATCCAACCCCGACCATCAAGAAAGCCCAAGTCACACAGCGAGCATTCATTTTTCCAGCACCAAGATAAACAACCATAGAGATGGCTCCAAGCGCGGATAGTATTGAAACCGAGGGTAAAAGAACATCCTGGAACCTTGTTGCGATCCCGTCCCAGACCGTAGGCATCAAGGCGTAGGCGACCGTGTAAAGGGTTCCCAACACAACGCTGCTCAGGCTCGGGCCCCCTTTGGAGTGAACTATGAGGAACGCCACCCAAGCCGCATACACACCTGCACAGAGCAGCCAAGGGTGGTTCGCCCCAAACCAAAGCAGAATTCCTCCTCCGACACCCGCCGCTGGGACTATAAGAGACAAGGTCTTGGGCGTGCCACGATCCACACTCCCATTCTGGGACGGCGCCCGTTGGCGATTGGGACGCGCCACAATTGTGGCCTAGATATGTCCCTTGAATTTTCGAGCATCGTGGATGCGGCATCGATCTTGGACGGCTTCGCGCATGTGACCCCCGTCCATACATCGACGACACTGGACGACCTCTCTGGTTCACAGGTGTTATTGAAGTGCGAGAATTTCCAAAAGACGGGCTCATTCAAGTTTCGAGGAGCGTACACAGCCTTGTCCAGGTTGAAACTCCCGGAACGCGAACGCGGGGTTCTAACCTTCTCCAGCGGCAACCATGCACAGGCATTAGCCTTGGCTGGCCGTTTGCTGGGATGTCCAACCACGATCGTAATGCCGGACGACGCTCCGAAGGTAAAGCTTGATGCGACCAGGGGCTATGGTGGCCAGGTCGTAGTTTATGACCGGGACGAAACCTCCCGCGAAGCCCTAGGCGCCAAATTATCAAAGGAGCGTGGACTGACAATCGTCCCGCCGTACGACCATCCGGACATTGTTGCCGGGCAGGGGACAGTCGCCAAGGAATTGTTTGAGCAAGTTGGGCACTTGGACTTTTTGTTCGTTCCCTGTGGAGGCGGCGGGCTCTTGAGCGGCTGTTCGCTGACGGCCAAGTCGCTCTATCCAACTTGTCAAGTCATCGGTGTCGAGCCAGCCACTGCAGATGATGCGACACAAAGCTTCGTCTCCAAGACTCTGGTCAAAGTCCACAATCCGCCGACGATTGCTGACGGGGCCCGGACGCCGTCACTGGGTGAGCTTACTTTTGAATTGGTGCTCAGATTTGTCGACGACATGCTCACTGTCGACGACGCGGAATTGCTCGAGGCCATGGTCTTTTTGTGGCAAAGGTGCAAGCTTATGGTGGAACCGACCGGAGCCTTGGGCTTGGCAGGGCTTCTCAAGAAAAAACCAGGTGGCCGGTGTGGCGTAATTTTGTCCGGCGGCAACGCTGACTTCCCTTCCCTCCTGAATTTGCTGTAAACGAAAAAGGCGGCCCTGCGTTCACCACGCTTGGCCGCCTTATGCAGTCTTGGGTGCGGGGGCAAGATTTGAACTTGCGACCTCCGGGTTATGAGCCCGACGAGCTACCGGACTGCTCCACCCCGCCCGAACATTATACCGGCTGCCATAACTGTGCCCGGGACGATGCACACGACCCAGCGTGACGCGTATTTTTGCCAGTTTTCTTCTTCTGGCACAAAACTTGTGCTATTCTTCTGATAGTTTGTGACAACGCTGGCTTGGTGGCTTGCGAAAAAACAATCTTTTTGGAGAAGACATGAAAAAAATTCTAGGCTTAGCTTTCGGGGTGATGGCTTTCAGCACGAGCCACGCGATCGTAGTCAATTTCGACGATCTTGTTGGAGACAACATTGCTGTGCCGCTCAATTACAGCGGAATTGCCGATATGTCTAACTGGACATATTACAATTTCGACCAACCTCCCTACAATCCATCGTCGGGAACCTGTCGGGTTTACAACATTGGGAACAGCAATATCACGATGGGCCAGGACGTCATTTTTGGCGGCGCGTTTTTCAACGGATATGGCACTGCCAACGGATTCAGCCCAATTTCTTTCGAAATGTACGACAACGGCAACCTTGTCGCTACGAGCGGCTCAATCGACCTGGCTGGCAACGGAACAGGACAATTCTTGGCTTCAGGCTACAACGGCGTCGTTGACCAGGTGAAAGTGCTCGGCACGAGTGGTTTCTACATCATGGACGACTTCACGTATGATGTGGTCCCAGAGCCGGCTTCGATGCTCGTTCTTGGTGGCGGACTCGTCGCAATTCTGCGACGCCGCAAGAAGTAAGAGCAACTGTTGCTTTTCTTGGGTGATCCGCCGCGGGCCATCATGGCCGGGGCGGATCACTTTTTTCAGCGCCTCTTGGGTCCGGCCGCACGGCGGATCTTTATGATCGCTCCAAAGAGTATCAGAACCGGAGCCAGGTATTCCAACACTTTGAGCGCTGAACCCGTTTGTTCGTCGACAAGCTTGACAATCCCCTTCGCTCGCACACCGACGTCGGAAGTGACGCTTTCGACGTTTGTCGCGATTGTGTTGACTCGGTCTGTCAGGGATTGGACTTTGCCTGAAAGAGACTTGACTTGTCGGGACAAATCAGCCAGCAGGACTAACAAGTAGCCTGCCACGACGCACAAAACTACAAAAAAGACGCTGCCGATAATGCAGTAGATCCCAACTGCGCTCGTGACCCAACTCGGTACTGGCATCTAGGCGGTCACCTGGCCTTCCAATTTTGTCGTGGCCAATTTAGGCAAAGTGACCCGAAATACGACCCGCCCATTGTCAGCAATCGCGGTCTCATGGTTTAGTTCTACCCGGGTACCCCATAGGCCCGTTACGACCAACTCTACCGCGATGTCTTTGTCAGACGGGTTTTTTACCAGTGCGACGAACCGCCTTAGGTCAGTTGCCAGCTCTAGACGCTCAAACTGACCGAAGGACAAGTGAAACTCCGCTCCTATTTGGCGCATGACTATCCTGCGTCGGACACCGTCCCATGGTTGGACCGAGTATTTGTTTTCGCTGGCTTCGAAGTGGCACCCAAATGAAGACGTGCCGAGCGCGCGGTTGGGCAGCACATAGGCCCCAGTACCACGCAGATAATGGAAGTAACCGACCCCTGAGGAGCCAGTGAACGAGTTGTAACCCGCGTGCTTGCTACTCAAGTCAGGACAGTAACACATGGACGCGCCCCCGTCGCGCCTGACCAATGCCCATGGTCCGAGCATGCCCCCAAACGCGGCCCGCATATAGGCCTCTGGCAAGGCCAAGTAGTCCCTGTCCATCAGTCCAAAGAAGATGAGCGAATTGGGAATCGTCGTGTGGCTATGACAGGCCTCTCCCCGGTCGACTTGTGCCCGTAGCGGGGTTGAATCCGCCCCGTCCCAAGACCGCTTGTCGCTTCCGTACCACCACCAACTTGGAGACAGAGATTTAGTCGCATAGGCACACCGGACAGCTCTTTCCAGATGCTCATCGTCGGCGACATGGCGCGCTGCAGCGACAACTTCTTCGAACCCGCTGGTGTCCATCACGGATTCGCCTGCATATGGATAATTGAGCTTGGTCAGTTCGGTCGCCTTAAAGTCAATAGACCGAAGTAAGTCTTCTGCCTCGTCGATAAGTCCTTCATGAAGCAGATCTTCGTAGAGGTCGTAGACACGAGCATAACCCAGGACACCCACTGTTCGGACATAGAGACGCCACCCAAACTTAAACATGGCGGTGGCGGTTCCATGGGCCAACTGCAAGTACTCACTCTGTCCCCTCTTCGTTTCCCCATAGTGTTTGGCGATTCGGTACATCGAGTGATAGACATTAAAGACGTGAGGATAACCAAGCGGTCGACCAAAGTGCGACGCGGTCGCACTTTGGTCTTCTATCACACTTCCGACAGCTAGATTTGACGGGTTCTGGACATGCCGTAGCAAGAACTCCGTGATGTAATTGTCAAGAAGGGCGATCTCATCCCGGTCCGGGTACACGGCATTCTTTTCTGCGAGGAACAAAACGTCGGCAAGGCTGCAATCGATCCCGGACGACTCTCGGTATTCTTCGGCATCGGTGACAGGCGTATTGTTACGAATGT
>JAEURO010000037.1:279-6402 GCA_016788345.1 Chthonomonadaceae bacterium | reverse complement strand
CTTTGACGACCTGATGGGCAACGATATAGCCGGCCCTCGACTTGATCAGGCTTTCTATCGGTTCTGTGAACATAAGGTGGACATGACACAAGACACCAGAATTGTCCCGAAAACTTACTTTGAGCGGACCGCTCTCAGTCGGTTTGACAAAACAAAACGCACCTTCTTCGTCTCCGTCAGTCTCTAATTGTGCGTCTCGGCTCAAATAGAACTTTTTGGGGCTCGCCCCTGCGATCTCAAGCCCCACGCCGACGTCTATCGGTGCGACAGCACTCGGCAAGACTCGGATACCGGGCTTGCCACAAGCGACAAGTGTCGCATTGACGCCGTCCTGCTTGTCGCTGTCACACGGGACGAACCTCATTTGGAATTTACGACTGTCCCCAGGCTCCAAGATCAAGGATGTGTGTTCATTGGCCCAGTTCGGCCACTGTTCCCTTTCGATCGTCGCTTTACTGTGGCAATACACGACCGGAATCCCTTCCCACTGGTAAGTTGTCGTCAAGCTCCCAGGCACATGCGAGTAGAACTCCCAGCTTGTTTGATCCCCCGGAAAAACAAGCAATCCTGGAGTTTCAGCCGTCATGCGCTGCGCAAAGAGCCAACTTGCTCCTCCTCCAATAGCTTTATGGATGTGCACCCTGCTCTTCCACAGCTTCTGGAGGAGTTCGTCGCTCCAACCAAAGCCGTCGAAGAAATTGTTCAAGGCTATTGGGAAACCGAGTTCGCCAATCTCCAAGCTAATCCGGCCCCGGTTTTTTACGTCCAGATCCCAAGCGATCTGCGGAAAGGCTCCTGGCGTTTCGTACCATCTGCCATGGATCTGAATGTCCTCGAGGGTGGGCAATTCGTAGTCGAATTCGACAGAGTTTGAGTCTAGATCGTCTTCGCCAAACGGGAAGAGCCTCTGCGCATTGATGTTTCGAGACACGATCCACGGTTGCTCCGGCCCCGTCCTTGCGCCAACCAAAATTGTTCCTGGCAAATAGTCGTCTGAACTTTCCTCACCGAATGCGACAGGAGGAAGCACGAACTGGAACTCCTCACCCTCGTCCGGCAATGCTGGGTCACTTGCCCAAAGTTGGGTCACACGTCCACCTGGACCAAACTCAAGCGAGATCAGACTGCCGGTCAGGTCACCACGCTGGTCGTCAAAAGGATCCATCGGCCGCCCAAGAATACTCCAAGCCGGCTTGCAGGCACTTATCAGGACACGGTGACGTTTTATTTGATAGCTTTGCGCTAAAATCATTGAGCGTCATAGTGTCATGAGCATGGACTACTACAAGGTCTTGGGGATTGAGCGGTCTGCGGACGACAAGCAGATCAAGACGGCTTATAGAAAGCTTGCCCGAAAGTATCATCCGGACGTCAATCCTGGCAACAAGGAAGCCGAAGCCAAGTTTAAGGAGATCGGCGAAGCCTATTCGGTTCTGAGTGACCCAGAAAAGCGACAGAAGTACGACACCTACGGCGAAAATTGGGAGCAGGGTGGCGGCTTCGACTTTGGACAGTCACAAGGCAGCGGCCAGCAGGTTGACTTCGACCTAGGTGACCTGTTCGGCAACCTCTTTCATGGGTTTGGAGGCCAGAGCCACGTGTCGGCTCGGCCCGCGGTCCCACCTCGGGACGTCGAGCGGAAAGTGGACGTGACTCTCAAGGAGATCGATTCGGGCACAAGTCGCACTCTCACGTATCAAGTTGAGGACGCTTGCCAGACGTGCTCGGCCTCCGGGCAAGTCCGATTAGCTGGTGGACCGCGAAGCGGAGTTTGCCCAAACTGTCGGGGTAGCGGATCGGTTCCTAACCAACGCAAGATCGCCGTCAAGATTCCAGCTGGTTTCGAAGATGGAAAGAAGCTACGGGTTCCAGGAGGTGGAGCAAAGGGGTCGAACGGCAAGCCAGGCGATCTCTACGTGGCTATCCATGTCTTGCCCGACCCTAAATTTAGGAGGGTGGGCCAGGACACCGAAGTCGAGGTAGAAACGGCCTTCGCGACCGCCGCCCTGGGAGGCGAGGTGTCTGTCCCGACGCCGAGATCGACCGGGACCATTAAACTTCCTGCAGGAACCCAGCCTGGACAGGTCTTTCGGTTAAAGGGTCAGGGCGTCAGCAAGCTAGGCGGCGGACACGGTGACCTATTGGCCAAGGTCAAAGTCATCGTGCCTAAGTCTTTGACCGAGGAGCAGAGATCTCTCATCGAACAACTAGGCAAGCTAGAGACAAAGCCATGAGACCTTCACACCAACCCGTTTACATGATCGGCGTAGCAGCTGAAATTTGCAATGTCCATCCCCAGACTTTGCGGCAATATGAGAGGCTAGGGTTGGTCGTACCGAGCCGGGCTGGTGGCAAGAACCGACTGTACTCGGACGACGACATTTCACGTGTCCGGCGTGTCCAGCGGCTCACTCAGCAGATGGGCGTCAATCTTGCGGGTGTCGACATCATCCTCAAGCTCCTCGACGACATCGAAGACATGCGCGAAGACCTCGAACAGCAATTGGCAGACTACGCTGCTGACGTCGAAGTCAGATTGCAGAAACTCTTGGCCAATTCAACCACGCCGATCAGGGTCGATGCGCCGCTCTTTCCTGTTCCGCAGGTGCGGGCACGTCCAAAAACGGACATCTAACCGTAGCCTGGAGCCTTTTGGCAAAGTGGCAAGAAGTCGCAGCCCTCGCATAGTGGCTTTTTTGTTGGCACATGACCCTCAAATTCGTAACGTACTATGTGTTCCCCCAGCAATCGGACGTCGTCATGGAACTTGCGGGCCTCGGAGTCATCGAAGCCCGATGAAGCTTGCTCCCCTGTGCGAAGGGCAATAATTGTTGCGATGACTCTTTGACCTGGAAAGCGGTTACGAAGCAAGAGCTGATAGCAGCCCATGGCAGTGTCTTGCGCGACGTCCTCCTCTGTGACTCCGCCTCGGCCCGATTTGTAATCGATGACTTCGATTGTCCCGTCTGCATGTTCATCGACCCTGTCTAAGCGGCCGATGAGGTCAAACTCGCCCATGTCCATACGAAACTGCTTTTCGATAAACACGGTTTCAGCTGTGACAGGTTTTCGTGCGAAGTCGTCGACATACTTTTCGATGATGGCCTTCCCTTCTCCAAGGGCTTGGTTCATGTCGTCCTGATTGGCATAACCAGCCTGGATCCAGCTCTCCTCTAGTGCGGCCACTGCACTTTCGACTGTCTCGACCCCTGTGTCTCCCTTGTCATGAAACCTTTGCAAAACGGAATGCAACGAGGTGCCGAAGGAATAGTACGATTTGGATCTCGCATACCACCTGCCCCTGTCGTCCATGTATGTCCAGTAGTACATTGTGGGACAAGCCAGAAAGGTCGTGAGTTTCGTCGGACTAAGTGTCGGTTTCTTGGGCAACTTAAGTTCATTGTGACAGGTAGAGTCCATTTATGCGTTGTTGGCAGGCCATCTTGGCTTTTCTTGCTGTCGGTTGTTCGACGGGCCGGTCACAGTCTGGCCGCGACACTTCTGTGACCCGCCTGATGACATACAACATACAATGGTTCAGCGAGGAGGCTTCCGAGGAGAGAATCAATAGGATCAAGAAAATCCTCCTTAAGGTCTCACCCGATATCGTGGGACTTCAAGAGATCCAGAGCAAGCGTGCGCTCCTGCAAGTTTTCGGAAATGAATGGCAGATTGGCATCAAGGATGACCCCAACCAAAATCAAGAGCTTGCTATAGCGGTAAGAAAGCCCTTTGTCCTAGTGAGCGCCAACTTAGTGTTCGAAGACCCGGGATTCGACATCGGATTTCCTGAGGAACGGGACGCCCTCAGGTGTGTTGTCCAAACGCCCTCTGGTCAGCAGTTGGTCGTCTATGTCGTCCATATGAAGAGCAGGCGAGGTGGTCGGATCGAGACGGATCCACAGCGGGTGGCCGGTTGCGGGCTCCTTGCGGCCTACATTAGATCAATGTCTGCTGAGAAGAACGTGGCCGTAGTTGGAGACTTCAACGACGCACCCAATGACCAAAGCCTACAGGTCTTGGAGTCTGGCGACCTCATGGCAAAGGGCGGGGGCAGCGACAACCATAGGCTACTGACTAACCTCATGGACCCATTGTGGAGGCAAGACTTTGCCACGCTCGGCGTGGAGAGTGCGAACCCTGGGCAAAAGCCAAGGTTTCCAGGAGCCAAGGCGGACAACGACCGGCTAAGGGGGCGAACGTACCGGTTTCCAGACGATGTCAAGGTCACCCAGGCCCTTTTCGACCAGATCTTAGTGTCCCAACCTTTAAGCAAGGGCGCCACCACTCCAGTGATCTTCTTGGATCCCTTGGCGACCGAGGGAGAATCTGGGACCACGACTGTCGACGATGCGGGCGTTCACTATGAATCGAAGGGAACCCGGGCCAGCGACCACCTCCCTGTTTTTGTCGACATAAAAATGTGACACAAAAAAGACCGTATTCATACCTGATAATATGTGAGTCGAATCCTCGACTTGCCTTCATATGCTATAGTAGATACTGAGTAGAGCCGGGCTTACGGCTCTTTTCAGTTACTTCAATTGGAGAACAACGATGAAAAAAGTACTTATCCTGGCTATGACTGCGGCGACGGCTGCCAGCTTTGCCCAAACCGCTTTCTGGAGCGGCACTCTCGATGCTTCTGACCCAACCTACAACCGCACGTTCGAAGACGGTAGTGGTCTGTCCGGCGTCGGTTCGGCCGTTTCCTATGACGTTCAACCGTTCTGGGTCACCGTGAGCAGCGCTTATACCTATGAGAGTTCCTTTGCGAACGACGGCTTCATCTTCGTGTACACCGCATTCAACCCAGGCAACGCGTTGACTGGCTTCGTTGCTGGCGACGACGACTACACCGGCGCCTTCAGCCTCCTCGGTGGCAGCGCGACTGGCCTCGACGGTTCGAAAATCGGTGGCGGCCAAGGCACGTTCCCAAGCATGAACCTGGTTGCCAACACTCAGTACTATGCAATCATGTCAACGTTCAGCAATGGCTCCTTCGGTGACTACCGAAACGCTATCGGCGGCGGTCAAGGCAACGTCAACCTTGGCATGGTTCCAGAGCCGGCTTCGATGATCGCTCTTGGCGCTGGCCTTCTCGCCATCGCTCGACGACGACGCAGCAAGTAAGCTTCGGTTCGTCGCATATCTGGCCCCAAGCGATAGGCTTGGGGCCAGTTTTGTTGTCTGGGTCTGTGTTTGTCGAACAACCTATGCACGGGTACCCTGCTCTACATGCTCATCCGACTCGGCCATTCACCTGACTCCGACGACGCATTCATGTTCTATGGGCTGTCGCAGGGCCTTGTCAACTCGGACTTGGAGTTTGAGCACATTCTCCGGGACATACAGACTCTTAACGAATGGGCCAAGGAAGGCAAGCTCGAATCTTCAGCAGTCAGCGTCCATGCCTTTGCCTATGTCGCAGACAAATATGCGCTTCTCCGGCACGGCGGCTCGTTTGGTGAGGGTTATGGACCGATGGTCGTCTCGTCGGCGAACTTGTCACTAGAGTCCCTAAAGAACACCAAGATCGCTGTGCCAGGGACATTGACCAGCGCCTTCTTGGAGCTCTGTCTCTGGTTTGAAGATAGTTTTGGTCCAGGAGTCAAGCCAGACTTTGAAGTCGTTCCCTTCGACCAAATCATCCCGCAAATCAAGGCGGGAACGTTTGAGGCGGGCCTGATCATCCATGAAGGACAACTGACGTACGCACAAGAAGGCTTGCATGAGATAGCAAACATGGGACGATGGTGGCGGGAGAAGACAGGCGGGCTGCCCTTGCCTCTCGGAGTCAATGTCGTCAGAAAAGACCTTGGCCCAGAAGTTTGTATGGAAGTGTCCCGGTGCATGCGCGAGTCGATCGATGCTGGCTTAAAGAACCGGGCAGAGGCACTAGATTATGCCCTGAGCTTTGCGCGGGGGATGGATCGATCGACGAGCGACCAGTTTGTTGGAATGTACGTCAACGAACGAACACGCGACATGGGTGAAGATGGGGTGAAGGCGATCAAACTGCTCTTGTCGGAGGGAGCTAGGATCGGCATGGTCCCCGCGGTCGACGTGAGCGTCATCGACTAAGCTTGGACACAGCTTCTGCCCATCGGATTCCGGCGACTG
>JAEURO010000037.1:0-269 GCA_016788345.1 Chthonomonadaceae bacterium | reverse complement strand
TGCCTCGGCTTTTTTTGCCCTGCGGGCCTCTTTGTTCCGCACAAACGGATCCGGCTCTGGCAAAAGGCCCCAGTTGATGTTCATCGGCGCAAACTCCCGGTCTGTGGGGTCGCTAAGGTGTGAAAGAAGCGACCCGATTGCAGATTCCCTTGGTGGCAAAGGTAGATCAAGCCCCCGGATCCTGGAATACGCAGCCAATCCGGCCCAGATGCCCATTGCAGCGCTTTCAACATAACCCTCGACTCCCGTCAGTTGGCCCGCAATGAACA
>JAEURO010000036.1 GCA_016788345.1 Chthonomonadaceae bacterium | reverse complement strand
TATGCCACTTGTGACCTCGGCTCTCAGCGCCGCTCCTTGCGATCCAGATTCTCCTTCCAGTCGACCCAATACTCCAACGGAATTGGCGCCCCGCCCGATGCCAAGGACGCCGATCCCCGCACCGGGGTTCGCCATGGACGTGCCGCGCAGACCAATTCCCTGCATTTGGGCTGAACTGAACGAACCTCCGACAGCTTCGCCGCTCCCTGTCGCCGTACTTTTTCCAATGATGGGAACCAAAATCGGATTGGCCTGCTGGACAATCACTTGACCGGCCCGAAACGTTCCATTGATGGTCGCATGGCCACCTTGGACTATTCCAGGACTTGTGTTTTGCAAAAACACGTTGCCAATGGCCGCTTGGACTCCCTGGTCTTGGGCAAGGGCGACGCCCACTATTCCAAGGGCCGACAAGCTAACGACTATTACGGTTCGGTTACGCATGCTGGAATAATGGACTGCGATATATGAGCCCGACCCCTATCTTTAGTCAGTTTCTGGCCCGTTTCCTCCCATGCGGCAACAGATTGGTTACGATTTCGCGCTGCAATCATTCAGAACTGTCTCCGTGAATACGGCTTGTGAACCAATTTATTCGTCGAAGAACAAGTCGCCTGATAGCGACATCCATCGAGCCAGGCAAGGTGACATATTCCTGCTAATCGTGGACAGGAGCGCTTTCTTTAGTGACAACCCGCCCAGCTTTGGTCAAAACAATTCTAGTCCAACGCCAGTATGGCTCTGAACCGCGGAACTTAACGTCGTTTCTTACTGTCTCGACCCTAGTCCCGTCACTGGAAAACTTGGCAGATACGAGCGTTTCAGCTTCATAAAGCTTTCGTAGGGTGAGCCGAGTGAAATCGAGCAGAAAGAGTCGGTAAGGACCGCACTGGGTGTTGATCAAAAACGGGGGCCCGCCTATGAGTAGAGCTTGGGTTTCGTCGCGAGTCCAGGCTTCGACGCTCCACGTCGCCCTCTCGGCAAAGTTCTTTCGCCAAACAAAACTACCGTTCTTTTGATCGTAAACACGAAGCTCGTATGCCCCAGTGAGGCCTCGACTGTCGGTCAATGTGTAGCCATCGGCAGCCCCCATCAATGGGGGCTTGAACTTGCCTAGACCTAGAACAAGCCTCCTGCCGCTAGGGGACACGCCGCCAGTGACAGCCATGTATCCAGGAAACTGCAAAAACCCGCCCTGTAAACGCTCTGATGGATTGTCTCTAACGACCCAAGCCCATGCCGGCTGCTCGAATTCCACGCTAGTTTTCAAGACGACTGTCGACTGGCCAAACAGGACCAGGGCAAGAGTGGTTGTCATATAGTCGAAACCATACCACTCTTGCCTGAGTACATTATGGTTATGGCAACAGTGCTGCAGGCTGGTCAGTTGATCGTGCTGTTGCCGATCGGCAAAGGCTTTTCCCGCAGCCTCGGAGTACCAAAGCATACGTCTGTTGGAAGTCCGAGTCCGGAGATGTGGGTCGTCATAGACGATCCGTCTGGAGCGATCTTGAGAATTTTTCCTCGTCCTTGTTCGCAGACGTAGAGGTACCCGTCCGGGCCGATCTTCATGCCGTGGGGGCTGGCGACGTTGAACGCGACGTCAAACCCGTTAATAAAGTCAGGCGTGAACCGACGGATGCGCCCATTGTTATATCCGCACACATAAAGCCAACCGTTTTGGTCAAAGCAGATCCCAGTAGGGCCAGCCAATTGGACTTCAAAAGCGCGCTCCAGGCTAAGGTCACTGAGCCGGTAGGCATAGACCGCATTGTTGAAAAATGCGGTCACATACAGGATGTCCCCACGAATGGCAATGTGGTCCGCGCCTGGGGTGTTCTGTCCAAAAGTGGCTACAAGTGCGCCACTAGGAGTCCATTTGTACAACCGGTTTCTTTGAAAATCGGACGTGTAGATGAAACCATTGGCGTCCTGCACGATCCCTGTTTGGCTGCGGCCGGTCCCGTCACCAAACAGGTATTGGGGCCCTTGCCCAAGCGAAGTTAGCTTGAACGCTTTACCGAGGTCGAGACTACCGATCAGTACGGCGCCGTTGTTGTCCACAATCACGTCATGAGGCGAGTTAATTGTTGCCAGGTTTCGGACAAATGTCCCTTCGTTTCGGTGTTGTGAGACTTTGCCAGAAAGTTCAGCGACAAGGATGTCAGCATGAGTTAGAGCGGCTGCCGCCGCCAATAGGAGAAGACTTAAGGTGCTTTTCATCACACCAAGAAGATTCCAACGTGAATATTAACGCAAAATGAATGTGAGTTATCGCAAATTTTAAAAATGTCAGCCGCTATCTTGGAGAGTCAATTTCCACTTCTTTCTCTTGGAGGCGCAGCGCACAACCATATTGTCGTTCAACCCTCTACTGCGCCACGTTAGGTTTTCGAATGGCACTCTTAATACCATGGGCACCCGGAACGTGAACAGTTTGCCTAATTTTCAACTAACTTTCCAGCATATCAGGGTTGGAACAGGCTCACAGGTTTTTGTTCGCGTTGAGGATCATAGACGTCAGGGAGACCAGTATTCTTGTCCAAAGAAGGCGGCTTGGGGCGCCACAGTCTTGGACATCTCGTCCGACACCGGAATCAGGGCGAAAACAAGTGGAAACCTGCCTTCCGGCGGATTTGGCGCGTATGTGCTGGCTCCCCAAGCCGTCGCCTTGACGATGGCACGAAACCCTTTGCCCGGTTCTAAGACCCCCGACATTGTGCCTTCCAGCCCGCGTGAATCTGTGGCAGTGGCCATAGCGAACTTGCCTCTGATTTCGCCGTCCTTTGTCACAGAAAACTCGCAAGTCTTCACCTCGTCTGCCTTCCAATGGTCGGGCTCACCGCGGATATTGTCCACCAGTTGGAACCGGCACAACCTACGAGCGAGCGTAACCGGAAACTCCCCCTTGGCCAGCGCCGCCAGTTCGCCTGAAGTCACCCAAAGGTGGTCTCGCGAAACGCTTTGGTTGGAGTCGTGGCAGCCCTCGGGCATGGGAGTGACGCGGGCAAAGACGCGTGTCACCGTAACGCCAGCCTGTGCCTTGAATCCATAGTCCGCCCCCGACTCGTCAATCTTAACCTTCGTCTTAGGGGCATTTTGGTACGCCTCTAGGCCGCGATCCATTAGCTGCAAAACTCGCTCGACAGACCGGTTGTTGTTGAACCCAAAATCTGTCCCGTCGGCACCAAAGACGTAAAAGCCCTGCGACGTCTTGCCTTGGGCGCTGTCCGGCTTGGCTCGCTTGGCCAGATCCATCCACCAGTCCCGAGCTGCCGACCGACCATTTTGAAGCTCGTGTGTGTTCCCGACAACGGGCACGAACTCCTCGCGCAGCCGGCGGACCACCGTATCATCAGAGAACAGGAACCTCCTGTCCCAAAGTCCATTGTTTCACGTGCAGCCCATCGGGTGGCCGTTCATCATCCACATGAAAATCGGCTTGTTCTGTGCCTGCGCCTGTTTGCGGGCGTCCCACAGGTTGGTGCGCCACGGGATTGACAGCCACTTCTCCTCCTCGGCCGTGGGCAAGACTGCTCTAATCTCTGCGTCCAAATCCGGTTTGACGATAAGCGACAGCAACAACGAGACCATGTCTCTATTCTATCCTCTCTTTGGCACAAAGCATCCCTTCGGGGGTTTGGAGTCGATCTCAACCTTGGTGTAGCGGATGGCATGCTCGTAGTCGTTCTGCACCCAATAGTCATAGCCAGCCGGCCGCATCGTCTTTTTCGACCACCACAAAATTCCATAGGACATGGCGGATTCTGTGGTTTTGAACTGGATCTGATCGCCGTCCACACCGGAGATGCTCCAGGCTTGAACGCTGGGGTCAAAAAAACTTTCGAATCCGATCCAGCGCCATTGGCCCTTAGACTCTTCGTCCAACGGAAAGTCCTCGTGCCAACCAAACCCTGGGGTGTTTGCCCAACGAGACTTTCCGTCGAAGGCGTCGCCTCCGCCGTTCCAAGTTACGCGGTACTTACCTGAGCGGTGGTACCAGCAATCGTAAGTCGTGCCGTTGCTTCCCCCAGGTGTCCGGTCGATCGCAACTACGTGAAGAGTTTCGGCTTGGGCCAATCGATCGTTGACCCGCGCGACCTGGGATTGGATGTCTGTGTCAGCCCAAACTGGCATTATTTGAGGTTACCACTCCTATCAACTTAGTGCTTTAACTGGACCAAGGATTTGTGTGACGATGTCATTTGCCGTTGTCAATCCCGAGATGCGCCCGTCGTGGTCTTGAACCAGGATGACCCGGCTTGTCGAGTTCGACAGCAGCTCAAGAGCTTTGGTCAACCGAGTCCCAACCACGACACAAACCGGTTGGCGAACCATAGCCAACAGTTCGCGTTTGGTGGGCGGCGAGGGTTTCGCGAGGTATTCGCGGGCTTGGACGATTCCAACCACCCGATCCAGCGAATCGTCCGCCACAACGATCCATGAGCGCTTGGACGCAGCGATCCGATCTTTCATGGCACTCGGATTGAGGTCGACCTCGATCCACTCAATGGACTCTCTTGGTGTCATCTGGGATTCGATCCGGAGGTCGCTCAGCGCAAAAGCCCGCCTTGCGATTTCTTGTTCCCTAGGGTCGACTCCTCCACAGCGCAACCCCTCTTCCAGCAACAAGAGCAGGTCGCCCTCACCGACTTTAGCTTGGGCCCCCTGGGGAATCCCGAGGAACCTGGTAATTAGGCGTACGATAGGTTCCACCACGATCGCCAGGGGTTGGGCCAACGCCACATAAACTCGCATGAGTGGCGCAAAAACTATAGACACCGGCTCGGCCCAAACGAACCCGAGCTGCTTGGGCAAGAGGTTTGCCACGACGAGCGAGACGACGGTGAGCAGAGTCACGGCTGTGGCATAGGCGCCTGGCGCGACCCAGTCCGATGACATGCCCCATCCAGTGAACACCGACTCCAATGGGACGGTCAAATGAGGCTGGACCAAGGAGCCGATCATCACGGACAACAACGTCAGCAGCACGTTTGAAGCTGTGAGGAACTTGGGCGGGTCGTCCAGGAAACGCAATGCAAGTGCGCCCCGCTTGTCGCCTTTGTGCGACGCCAATTCGAGCCGTTCGCGGCGTACAGAGAACAGCCCCATTTCGACCATGGTCAAAAATCCTGTGATTAACAGGAGCAGGGCCAGAGCCACATACATCATACGACCTCACTCTATCTGATCCGGGGAAGCGAAAAGTGGTCAGCAGGCGGCTGGCGCTACTTCTCTGCTTTGGTGTGGTTGAAACATAGAAGCGTTTCGCAACCGGACTTTTTTCGCTCTAGTGGTGGCCTTGGCCCAGGTAGTCAGCCTGGGTACGTCAAAGTCTCGCCGTTCAAGGCTAAAAATAGAAAACAAGACCTTATCTGACATACTCCTAGCCAGAATTACTACGGATTTACTATGCTTGAAGTCAGGCTCTTAGGAAAACTCGAAGCACAGGTTTCTGAAAATCCTCCTGTTTCGCAGTTCCGCTCTACTTCGGCCGCTTCTGTCTTAGCTTATCTGGCCCTCGCTATTCACCGGATCGTAAGTAAAGATGAACTTTGCGAGGCGGTTTGGCCCGAGAGCGACCGAGCCTTGGCCCGAGGCGCCCTGCGCACAGCCTTGCATTCCTTGCGAGGAACATTCGAAGGCAGTTTGCCTGGAGATGTTCTGCTTCGAAGCGACCGCAACTCAGTTTGGCTGGACCCTGACCTTGTATCTAGTGACTACAAGTTGTTCCAGGACCAAGCAGTGGCAGGCCTTGCGCAAAGTGCACCTGACGACAGATCCGAATTGTTGGCTAGCGCCGTCGACCTAGTCGATGGGCCACTTCTACCTGAGATCGAAGACTGGTGGGTACGGCCGCACAAGATCGCGTTCGAAGAGGTTTTCGGTCAAGCAGTGAGCCAGTTGATCCGAGATCTTGCAGATTTGGGCCACGTAGAATCTGCTATTGCGATTGGGCGTGCCGCAGTCACTGTGACGCCATTGCGCGAAGATATTCATGTTGAACTGATCCGGTTGTTCAACTCGCTGGGACGGGGGTCTGAGGCCATCAAGCAATATGAACTTCTAGAAGGACTCCTCGACGAGCAGTGGGGTGAGGCCCCATCGGCGGCGGCGACAGAAGCGCTCGACTCCAAGCCGGTGGTGCGGATGAACTCGGACGTCGTCACCCCTGACGGTGCCCTACGGGCAAGGATCTTTGGCCGCGAAGCCGAGGTGGAGGACATCGCCGAACTGCTTTTGGGCGGGGCCAGGCTCGTCAGTATCGTCGGCTTTGGCGGATGTGGAAAGACGTCAGTCGCACGCGCCGTCATGGACCGCTTTGACCGGGCAGTTTTCGTAAACTTAGTCACCATGCGCACCGTCGATTCGGTGGTGTCGCACATAGCGGCAGCCTTGGGACTTCGGGTTGCAACCACCGAGACCCTGACCAAGCAAGTGGTCGCGGAAATCCAGAAAAGGGGCGTTTTGCTGGTTCTCGATAACGCCGAACATATTGTCGAGAACGTATCTGAGGCTGTAGGGGCTCTGCTATCTGAAGCGGCCAGCTTACGAGTCCTGGTGACATCCAGGACTCCCTTAGGACTTTCCGAAGAAAGGATTGTCCATGTCAATCCGTTGCCCATTCCCGAACCAGATTGGGCCCTGGCGCGGATTCTTGAAACACCGACCGTCCGGCTGTTTGAGGACCGGGCCCGCTTCGTTTCGGCCAAATTTTCAGTCACGACCCAAAATGCGAGCGCCGTAGTGGAACTTTGCCGCAAGAGTGACGGCGTACCGTTGGCCATTGAACTCCTTGCGGCCAAGGTCGAATCACTTTCGCCTGCCCAGATTCTTTTCCGAATTGCTGACCAAGCTCACACGCTCACCAGAAACAATCCAGACATTCCGACTCGACACCGGTCTCTTGAGCTAGCGGCGTCTTGGAGCTACGAATTGCTTGAGCCGAACCAGCAGAAGGCGCTCAGGGCACTGAGTGTCTTTAGGGAAAGTTTCACTATCGAAGATGCAGAGGTTATCGCAAACTGCATTTATGGCGAAAGTACCATCGAATCTCTTTTTAGAGCCTCATTGTTGGAGCGAGAAGAGCACGGCGGCGAAGTCCGCTTCCGACTGCTTGTCCCCCTGAGGAGCTTTGCATGGGACCGACTTGTCGAACATGGCGAATCGGATGAAGTCTGTCTTCGGCATCGGGAGCACTACGTAGAGAAGGCCGAGCGGATTTGGCGTGAAATTGATGGCGCCTCGCCTGGCCAGTCGGCCGACGAAGCTGAGAGGGAGGAGCATAATTTCTTGCAAATTCTCGATTGGGCCGTTGATAGACTTGACTGGGTTCCTCACGCCCTTCGTTTGGGAGCATTACTGACACACTATGTCAATCTTCGCGCACGGGGGAAAGTTTGGATGCCACGGCTACAACGCCTCTTGCAAGTCCACGATGGATGTATCGATGATCATAGCGCGGCCCGCGGATTGGTGGCTCTTGGTGCCATGGCCATGTTCATACCAGACATGCCCCTCTGTATGTCCTCGCTCCGAAAGGGCTACGAACTCTACCTTATACTTGGCGACAAAGTGAACATTGCCGGCGCGGCCAATACTTTGGGGCTCGCGCTTGTCTGTATGCCACACAATGATCCCCGTCACATCGAAGAAGCGATGCCGCTTCTATCCAAAGCGCTTGAAGACATCGAGGGCAAGAACGCGTCTGCAGACTGGAAACCAAGCGCGCTGCGTGCTGCGATTTTGAGCAATTTGGGGGCAGGTTACCGAGTACAAAACCGCAGTTCAGAGGCGGTTGAGGCGCTGAAAAATGGGTTACAACATGCCGTGTCGGCTGGAGTACACCGTTATGTCCCAGGAATTCAGTTAGGTATCGCTGACAACCTCTTAGAATTGGGCCGATTGGATGAAGCGAGAATGTTTGCGACGAATGCTATGGCTTCCGCCAGAAACATAAACTCGGTTATTTTTCTGTTCCAATCAACGATTACACTTGCTCATGTGTGTCACGAACTCGGTGAAAATGACTCGGCATTTGAACATGCGGATTGGGCCCTGGCGCATGCCAAGAACACAAAATCACCAAACGGAGTGTCTCAAACTCTTATCTTTTTGGCAAGCATTGTGCGCAAAAGAGGGATTTCCGACTTGTCTCAAGACCTGTTCAACATGGCCTGTCGAGTCTCGCCAATTGAGGTGGGAAACCTTCGGGGCCCGGCCGCAGATTCAATCGCTGAAATGCGTACTCGGCTCGTGCCGGGCTTGCCGGTCGAGATCGACGACCCAGCGATTGACGAACTGGTCGCCAGGGCACGAACGGCTCTGGTTCAATCCGGGACTCGTACCGGTTCGTAACGGTTTGGTAACAGTTGCGCCCGTAAAGTGTTGGATAGGCGGAAGAACCGCTAGTAACAAGAATGAAACCCAATCAAATCTACAATCTGACACTTGTAACCAAGTTCTCTAGCGTTGCTTGCCTGTCCTTGGCATGTACCACCATTGCCAACGCTAACTTGATCACAAACGGCAGTTTCGAGGATGGCAACCTGATCTATGGGCAAAACCCGAACGGGGACTCGAAGAGCATGCAAGTCATGGCCGGGGACACCAACATAACAGGATGGACAATTTCTTCATCGACCTTCGGACACGATGTCCATTGGGCGGAGAACGGTAACTCGTATGGCTGGATTGCAGGCGCGGGTGATCGTATGATCGATCTTTCGGGGTGGTCTGACGTCAACAACACCGCAATCATATCGCAAGACTTTGGAGCCATAGCGAGCCAACAGTACACGGTGGACTTTATGATTGGCATTGACTCCCGATTTACCGACGGAAATCAGATTGAAGTTTTGGTCGGCATAGGGACATCCACGCAATCGACAACGCTGTCTTTGCCAAACGGATGGACAGGAGTCTATTGGGAAAATCGATCAATGACCTTTACTGCACTAAACAACAATGACGTCGTCAGTTTCCAAGGGATCTCAATTCCTCGCTGCATTGGCTTGGACAATGTCTCAGTTGTGCCTGAGCCCGCTTCGATGTTGGCACTTGGTGGTGGACTCATCGTCCTATCTCGCCGACGCCGTAGGTAGAATCTGTCTGCAGTTAACGCCATTGGCCGGCCGCACCTGCGGCCGGTCTGCTCTGCTTTGCCGATCGACTTCGGTGGTGTAGCTATGTTGATGTCTTTGCTGCGGCGTCGCCCTTGGCTGGAGTGCAGCCTTGCTCAGAGAACGATACTTGACAAGCACGGACGATCCGGGAATGTTCCGCCAAACTGGCGAGAGGATGGGCACTTGGCATCCACGCCTCAACCCTTGCAACATTGTGGCTCTCCTACCGCTGGGGGCGGGCGCCCTGTTCTGGTCGCCACGGAAAAACGATGAATATCTAGGCTCGGCCAATTGAGGCTCTTCCAGTCAAACCTACCGGTTTCCTCAACTCAGCTCATCCTTTGCTTGACGTCAGCCAAAACCCCATGTCAGAATCCGAAAAACCTGTGGATAACCAGGCACGATCCCCATGAAAGGCCGGGAAGCAAGGTCATCTAAAGGGTACTGGGATATTCGTCATTCATAGGCAATATTTTGCAGGCGAGGAAGTCATGTCATTGAAACATAAGAGATGTTTGACAGCAATAGCAGTCGTCATCTGCGTTGGGACGAGCCCATTATCGTTTGCACAATGGACTGCGATCCAGCTTCATCCCTCTAGTTCGACGGCTTCGGAAGCTCTTGGTGTGTCTGCCACGCAACAAGTCGGCTATGCCAATACCTCCGGTACTGTCCAAGCGAGCCTGTGGACCGGCACGGCTGGGTCATGGCTAAGTTTGCATCCGGCCGGAGCCACGTCCTCTCAAGCAAACGATGCATCCGGCTCGCAACAGGTTGGCACGGCGTTTTTTGGAGCCACGTCGCATGCTGGACTTTGGAATGGAAGCGCCGGGTCTTGGGTGGATCTCCATCCAGCTAGCGCTACTTTCTCGGAGGCCTGGAGCACTACAGGAGCCCAACAGGTCGGGTTGTCGATTATTGCCACTAAGGCACACGCTTGCCTATGGAATGGATCTGCCGCTTCCTTTGTCGACTTGAATCCCGTGTCCGGTGCGACGGAGTCTGCTGCATACGGCGTCAGCGGGCCTCAACAAGTGGGTGAGGCGCTTGTGGGCATCCGAACGCACGCAAGCTTGTGGACCGGCTCAGCCGGCTCGTGGGTGGATCTACACCCGGCTGGTTCCACAGATTCAAGGGCTAACTCCACTTCGGGAACTCAGCAGGTAGGTTATGCTTTCATCGGCGGTAGCCCCCACGCCAGTCTGTGGAGCGGTACCGCTGCCTCTTGGATAGACCTGAATCCTGCGGGTGCCTCGAATTCGGTCGCCAATGACGTTCTCGGCTCGTTCCAAGTTGGATATGCCGTTTTCACAGGCCAGGTTCGTGCTGGCATTTGGAGCGGGACTTCCGGTTCGTGGATCGACCTGTCGAGCTTTGTGCCGGGATCTTGGCGACAAACTATAGCGCAAAGCATTGCTACAGACGGTGTGACCCTCTACGTCGCAGGCAGCGGAATCAATAACAGTACAAACCGCACTGAAGCTCTGCTTTGGACCCGTCCTTTGAGCACCGCAGAAACGGTGTCTCCCTCCAGCTTTGCTACGATCAGGGGCAGGCTCGATTCGGGCGATGTGACGAGCCTCAGGACGGACGACAACAATTACCTCCGCCATTGCAAGTTCATTGTTCCCAACCAGACCGTGCCACCTATCGAAGTGCAGGTGAACGGAACTACAACTCGTTCATCGACGACAGGAATCACTGTCTCGCTCACGGGAGCGATGTCAGTCAATGGTGTCTTCACGCAAATGATCGAACAGTGGAATTGGGTGACGGGAGTTTATGAAGACACGGCTACCGCCGGTGCCACGACCGTCGAAACGACGGTGAGTTCACAGTCCACAGGTGTACACAATATGAAAATCGGAGTTGGCGGGGCCCTCAGGGCACGATACTTCGTGCGTCAGACCGGACCGAGCGCAAGCCCGCTCTATTGTTACAATGCTGACCTCGTGAAATGGGTTGTGAACTAGGGGCTGCTTACGGTTCGATCTGATGATCTAAGCCGTGTAGGAGGCCGTTTTGCCTGGGTGACACCTGGTGCCGATTTCTTGAGTTCGTCAAAGCGATCCCTGCACCAAAGAAAATTGTCGGCGCTGAAGTCCAGGCAATATTGAGCCGCGTCTGGCTGTTCAACGCTACACCCAAATGAATTTTGACCGGAGATTTGCGAGGGTTCATCCATGTGTGACGATTCTGTGACGGCTAGCCGCTATCATGTCAGCATGCAAATCAGATTCCTACGCTTGGTTTTGAGCTTGGGGCTCCTATCAGCCCTGTTATCCATCCCCTCGACCAGTTGGTCACAAAAGTATGCCAAGACCGTATGGGAAGGAATCAACCCCGAGCCAACATTCTGTTACACCAGCGTCACTCTGCCTGCTTCGGGCGACCGTGTGTGGGTCGGAACGAAGCTGGACCAAGTAAGCGGGGACAACGAGCTTTTTGCGACCCGGATCGACGTCAACGGAAACGTGCTTTGGGCACACAGGTACCCGACGCCAGGCGGCTACGACATCGTGGTGACCCCCTATGCTGGAGTCGGGACAGTTGGGAACACGCTTGTTGGGGCGACGGCCCTCAATCTCCCACTTGGCTTGACACAATCTGTCTTCTACAAAATCGCGCCAGACGGGACACTGTTGGCTTCGGCAGCCCCAGCGATCCTCGGAACAGAAACAGTCTCCGGCATCGACGTCGGCCCTGGTGGAAACATCGTCTATACGGCGACTAGTACGTTTGGCCAGAGTGGCCTGATCGCCAAACTGGACACAAATTTGGCGCCAATCTGGTGGTATTCGGTCGCTAACAGCCCCAATTACTCTGCACCCAAAATTCTGCCAAACCAAGACATCTTGTTCGCCTCCAATGACGATAACACCGATGATGTCCGCCTCGTGCGATTGACGTCCAACGGGTCGACGGTCTACGACGTTCAGATTGGAGGGAACGCCACTGACGAGAGCGCGATCCAGGTGTTCGGCAGTTCCTCGGGCGAGACATATCTCCTTTTCTACTTCGACCGGTTCGGGCCGAACGAGGAGCTCCGACTTCGCCGGGTGGACGGAGCTGGAAGCGGAATGTGGACGGTCGCAAGCCCGACCGTGTCGTACCCGGTTTTGTCCCAGATCCCATCCAGCGACCTTGTCATGGTGGGTCAGGATGGAGACGAACTCCGGTTCTCGCGGATCACAGACACCGGTAACGTCGTCTGGTCGCAAAATGTCGGTTACTCTGGCTTCAAGTGCTACCCAAATGCCTTGACAGTCTCCAGTGATTCGCTTATCAATTGTGTCGGATACATCGATAGCCTGGCGAACAACGATTCGGCCTCTATGGCGACAAGCTTGACGCCGACTGGTGCATTGCTTTACAAGTGGCAGGGTCCGATTGGTAACGACATCTCAGTCGAGAGCGCGTGGGCCGTGTCGCCACTTCAAGGCGGCGGACTCTTGGTCGGAGGGGCCGAGCACGTCAATGGTGTGCAAGTTGGATTTGTTCGTCGTCTTCAAGCCGAGTTGAAGGTCGTTTCAGCGTTGGCGACCATCCGGCTTGGCAGACTCAATAGTGGCAATCTCGTGTCGCTCATCGACGACGATGGCAATCAGTACGAAATATGCAAATTCCTTGTGCCGAACCAGTCAACCCCACCGATCAACGTCGAGTTCGACTCAGTTGTTGGGGCCGACTACCCCGCGAACAACATCGAGTTCAAGGTCGTGAGCAGCGCAACGACAACGGGCCTGCAACAAAACGTCGAGCTCTGGAACTGGACGAACGGAACGTGGGATTCGTCTAACTTGCAAAACATGCTCCTGACTGAGCAGTCTTCCTTGACGGCTGGAGTTTCGGGCAACCACATCCAACCCGCGACGCGTCAGGTCCGGGCCAGGGTCAGGGTCGCAGTGACCGGGCTCGTGCTCTCGAGCAACTGGTGCGTCCGCCTCGACCAAGCGACGTGGCTTGTCCGGCCCTAGCAAAAGGCGTTACTCTGCGACGGGTTGCCAAGGCGCGTGGCCAGGCTGATGTCTTGTGCAGCCTGGCACGCAAAACGAGCGCTAAGGTGGCTGTCGGATTCGTGCGTGGACTTCTCAAATAATGACCGGGTTGGTGTGACTCGCGAATCGGTATTTTCCTTGGTCCTTGATCCTTGCAAACGAACCGGTCCGATGGAGTAATAATTTACTTGCCAGGCGTCATGTAGACCACCTTGTTCTCCTGAATGTCTATATACTTTTGCTTCCGGAGCACTTCGAGGATTTCTTTTGCTTTCTCATCGGCAAGCTGCAGATGAAACAATTGCCTGATCACATTGTTTAGGGTTTTGACGGTTTGTGGCCGAGGCACCTTTGAGTTCTGGAAAAATTCCGTCAAGTAGGCTGCCCGTTCTTGCGCCGTCTTGGCTTGAGATGCTTTCACGAACGGAATGTCGCCTATCGATTTGTATCGCGCCGCTAAGATTTTCCTTTTCTTAAGATAGGTAATCAAAGGGTCAAAGCCAAGGTCTCCAGAAATGACGTGGAAATAAACTTGAGCACCGAGAGCGCTCCGCTCTCCGATCGTGAACGCGATGTGGAAATCGAGGGCGTTTGGTCCATTGCCTGACATTTGAACATACTCGCCGCGGCTCCCCAAGGCTTGCATCTGGATAGCCAATTCTGAGGGCAGCTTGGTTTGATGGCTTCCAAGAAAAATGATCACACGGACATCTTCTTGATTGAGACAACGAAGGTCAATCGCCTTAACGTTTTCATAATCGACTAGGACGATGTTATTTCGCATGTGCCGAATTGCGAGAAAGTGTATCTTATCGGTGTTGTCGTGTGACGAAGCTGATGTATCGTGCAGCCTGGTTCGGAGGTCAGTGCTTATCTCGGTCTTACGGTTCACACATGATCCGTGAGAACCGGGGCGCAAAAGACACCACCCCGGCGACGCGCCCCGGGCATGAACAGTTACTCAACGCCAAACGAGCTCTGCTCGTTTGGTCGCACCATTCGGCGCACGGAAATACAAAAACAGCTTCCCGTCAGGAAACTTCACGAATTCAGGGCCATCGTATCCGTATCCCTGCCGACTCTTATCAAATTCGACAGGGTTCGTACGCGGCAAGACTGGGTTTTGGGAGAATTTCGTCCAAGATCTCAGGTTTGAGCTGCGAGCTATCCCGCTACTGTAGACAGCCCAATCAAAGGTATAGGACCGACCATCGGCACTTCGTCTTGCGTCGGTACTCCCTTCATATGCCATATACCAGCGGTTGTCCTTTCCTTTCATAATCGATCGCCGTCCGGTCTGACCACTATCCCACGATCCAGCAGGCCCGGTTCGTAAAATCGGGCCAGTCGCCTCCCGCTTCAGGTTCCGCAGATCCGTACCCGTTGCAAGGCCCATTTGAACATCGTCCGGGCTTCCGCGTTCCCAAGAGGTGCCGAATCCATGATAAAAAAGAAATCGTTCACTGCCGACGACAATGATGGACGGTGTCCCGATATTATTTCGCTCCCACGACAGATTTAGTGAACCGTCTCTTCCTGTGCTCTTGGCATGAATCAGAATCGGATTGGCATCTTTTGTAAAATCTTGAAAAGTTGGACCCACGGCTAGACCAATGTCCCCAGGCCAACGATTGCCATCCGTGCCTTTGCCTTCGTAAACTACAGCGTTTCGGTTAGTGGTAAGGAGTGCGTAGCCGGGAAATGTTGCGAAGGCCGAATCCCAAGCCCCTGTTCGACCCTTTGGAACGACTGACGCTACAAACTGAAATCGACGACCGTCGGAACTCCGCGCTAAGCCAACGCCACCGTTTCGATCGATGTAGTACGCGTGCAAATACCCGTTGAACCACGATGTGGAGATGAAGTGCATCCCCAATTCTGCGCCAATCGAGCGATCATCGATTTGAAACCTCGCACGTCCTGCCCATAAATCGGAAATATCAGCTGGAGCAAATGTCGCCGACAAGGCAACTGAAGCTACTACCGAAGTTAACGTCATAATGCACTACACGTCGCTGGGTGCGGCGTTCATCGCGAGACCTAGGACCGGTAGTCACGAGATTCCCAGACAATTACCATCAGTCAAGGTGCGTGGCCGGTTGACCAGTCAAAGCACGTTGATTCTAAAGCTGAGATACACTCTGCCAGGTGAAAACTGACAGTCTATTGAAATCCGGCATCCCTGCAGTCGGTCCTTTCTGGACTTCGGTTGCCGAGCATATCGAAAGGTCCCCGGCGGCGTGGCGAAGCGTTGCCGACGGCCTATGGCACTCTGCGGAAACCCTGCAATTAGACTCAAAGCGAGCGTACCGGACTTATCGGAAGCTTATTCGAGACGGATCAGCTCATCTTGTCGATCAAACTGATCCGAGGTACTTGGCCTGGCGACGTGCTAAATTGCGATACGATCAATGGAGAACGGCTTCGATGCTGAGAGCAATGGCAATCGAGGGCTATTTGAAAGTGCTTTATTATCAACGCCAGATCGCCAACGGAGATCGTGCTGCGAGTATCAAGGCTTGCCGACATCACAAGTTGAATGAGCTCGCCAGAGAATGCGGCCTTAGCTTGAGTCGGGATCAAAATACCCGTTTGCTGCGCCTGCAACTCATGCTTCAGCTGGGCCGGTATCCAGTCTCAGCTGAAGGCTGGACATCGTATGAAGCTGTCCCCAAGGATGACGCCGACTTGCGCAATCTTATCCTCTCGCAACACGCCCAGTAGTCAGTCTTTTCATGCCTCAATCCTCGCAGGATTGAGGCTTTTCCACTTCGTCCTTCAACATCCATGGGGTTGACGTGTGAATTCACGGACGGAGCCCTGGTCCCTTGCCGCCGTTTGGCTCTTGCGGATCGTTCGTCCAAACTGTGAACTGGAACTGATTGTCCACCAAGGTGCTGCTGAGGTTCCAGATCCGTGCCCGAAAGGCTCCTCCTCCAGGGTTTGTGACTCCTGTGACCAGCGGGACCGAGCTCACTGGTGTCAGGGTCACGACGTGAGTGCCGTTTCCATAGGATTCTCCGTCGATTGTGACTTCATAGGTGCCCGTTGCGGACTTGGCGACGACGAAGTTCCCAGTGCCGCTCAAGACGGTTCCCGTCGGCCCTATGACGCCATAGGCAAGAGGCGTGACATTGGCCCGAGTGCCGCCGGTGTAGTCTTTGTAATAATGGCCGTTGGTCCAGACCGCGCCCTTTCCGCTGACGAGTTCGACCTCCGCATTTGATGTTGAGTTCTCGCCTCTGAAAGCCGGTACGCTTGAGGACGTCTTGCCGAGTATTGATGCAATCGCTCCTGCGTTCGTGTTAAAGCCTTGGACGCCTACAAGATCGCCTGTGCCTGAGACACCAAAAGTTCCGCCTCCATTTACACCGACTCCAAATTGGCCGGTAGCTTCGCCGCTGACGCCGTAGCCGATTATCCCGTCTGCAGTTCCCTTGACGCCAACCGACTTCGCGTTTCCCCCATTGACCACTCCGGTGATGGCAGCATTCGGCACGCTCACAGAAGATGTTGTTATTTTGAAGGCGTCCACGTTCGGCGACGGTGATGTCAGTGACATGGGGAGAGTCAGGCCAGAGGCGAGCACACCCGTCAATCCGGCTCCGCCACCTACGAACTGGCCCGCCTTTACAGTGCCCGAGATGTTCGAGTGGCCGGTTTGCTGCGTGCCCGGGGTCGCAGTTTGCAGGCGAACAAAGGCAGGCAAACTGCCAGAAACTTGCGAGACGGCTGGTCGGAGCGTCAATGTGAGCAACACGGCTCCGGTCAAGCTGAGAGTGACAAGGAATTGGCTGTTTTTCATGAATGCACCCTAGTAAAGCAATATCAATTTAGCCGATCTTTTGGATCGCGAGAGCTAACTTTAGTCAGGCTTGCGTCAACCCTGCAAGGGTTGGGGCATGGAATGGAAATTGACTCTACTGCCTTTCAAAGGAGCCGTCTATTGAAACTTGCGTTCCATTAGGATGTGCTACCACCCCTTGCCCTGTAGAAACGCGACATTGCTTCCCGTGAAGAAAATTGCCTCTGATGATCGTGTCCTGTGCACCTGGCGATAAACGATATCCAAAGTAAAACTCACACCTTTCCACATTG
>JAEURO010000035.1 GCA_016788345.1 Chthonomonadaceae bacterium | reverse complement strand
AGCAAGCGATCCACAGCGTGCAGTCTCGCCGAGCAGAAAAGACCGTTTTGTTCGAGTCGAAGAACCGTGATGGGAGGACTCGAAATGCTTCCTGTCGGTCTTCTTCCAAAGGTTGCGGCGGAGGGCCAAATGGGTTCCAGCCAGGAGTTGGATCTTTCACCGTCGTTTCGCGGGGTTCAACTGCCAAACCAAGGGGAACATAGGTGCGCAAGCTAGCGACAGAGAGTTCGATGAGGTCGCCAGACTTGACTGACAATGACCACAAGCCAAGGTCGCCCGCGCGCGCGTCTGACTTCGCTTTCCCATCCAGACGGGTCAAAGGTGAAGCCTTCAAAATTTCAACGCCACACTCGGCGTTCCCTCTATTCTGCCAATTGCCATGGACGAGGGCATAGTAATCCCCCTCTACCGGAGCAAAGACGCTTGACCCTAACTGAGTTCCAAGGGCTGGATGGACTGGCAACGACGGCAATCCGTTTGGTGCGATGGACGCTGTGGGATGACTGTCCCACTTCGATCCACTATCAGGAGAAAACCCGTACGCCCTTGCGACCTCGCCCGACTTAAGGTGGAACCTAAGTAAAGTTGGATCAGAGGAGACGCTCTTCATCGAGACTCGGCCGTCTCTAGGCAGCTCGACAGAGTCAAAGACTCTGACCCGTAACCAGAATTGTCCGCCTGCTTTGTCTCGAAAGCACCGTGTTTTTAGCTTGAACGATCCATCTGTATCGCAATGCCATAAAAGCAGCGGTCTCTGGTCGCCTGCAAACCGGTCGTCGTTCGATGCCAGGATTTTGTTTGCCCCATCAGTGACTTCCAGAGCCGGGTCGAACGCCTCGCTACTTGCGTCTGCGATGACAACTTGCCCCTTTTTGAGGCCCAGAGGCCACTCGTTCGCTTCTCCAGGCGTGAGGATGCTCTTTACGGGTTCGACATCCAGGTATCTGGACACCTGTTCATTGAGATTGTTGGCTGACCGAGAATCGCCACCCATGGTTGAGTCTTGAGGGTTGATTCCAATTCCGCCCGCCCCTGCTCCACCTTGGGACATTCCCGCCCCAGAACACAGAGCCACTAAAACCAAGCCAAGTACACGCATAAATCTTCCTATGATTCGACGCAAGCCTCTTCAATTGGTTACAGGCCAGGAGGCTCCTTGTGCAGAAGGCTAGCCCCAAAAACTTTGCGGAATTATGCATTTGACGTAGTAAAGTGTGGTATAATGGATGCATGAGCAAGGCTCTTTGCAGACTGACCACCGACGAAGCCCGTCTTTTCTTGGAAGGCGTCCTTTGGCCCGAAGGCCCGGTATGCCCGCGTTGCAAAGGCAAGAACGCGAGAAAGATGGAAGGCAAGTCCTGCCGACCTGGGCTCTACAATTGTCGCGATTGTCGCAAGCCTTTCACCGTCACAGTAGGAACCATCTTTGAGCGGAGCCACTATCCCCTCAACGACTGGGTTTACGCTTTCTCCCGCATGTGCGCTTCCAAGAAAGGAATCTCTGCGTTGCAACTCCAACGGGAACTGGACTGCCAGTACCGCACGGCTTGGTTCATGTGCCATCGAATCCGACACGCAATGGCCGGGAACGGTTTTGACCCGCTCGTAGGAGAGGTCGAAGGCGACGAAACATACGTCGGTGGCAAACCCCGCAAGGGTTCGGGCGAGTCCAAGCGCGGTCGCGGCACGAAGAAAGTTCCAGTGGTCGCACTGGTTGAGAGAGGCGGACGGGCCAGAGCCCGCGTCGTTACTGATGTGACCGCAAAGACGCTCAGGACGGTTATCGGTCAAAACTTGTGCCCGACTTCGACGCTCATAACCGACGAGTTCTCAGGCTACAAGACACTTGGCAAAGACTATGCCGACCATCGCACCGTTTGCCACAGCGACGGCGAGTACGCAAGGCCAGACGGCACGAACACCAACACGGTTGAGTCATACTTCGCTCTGATCAAGAGAGGCGTTTATGGCAATTTTCACCACGTCAGTAAGAAGCACCTTCAAAGGTACTGTGACGAGTTCTCTTTCCGCTGGGACCACCGCAAAATTCGGGACGATGAACGGACGGTCATCGCAATCGAACAATCTCAAGGAAAACGACTGACATACGCTTGAGTGGTCGACCACCAAGAGAGGGCAAACATGTCGAAGTTGTCAGAGCAACGCGCAAGAGCCGTAACCAGGGATCTACTAAGCTTTCGTGGTTGGGACGTGCGTCCTGTTTCGTCTGGTGGCCAGTTGCTAGAAGAAACAGAGTACCGGGCATATCCGTCCCTGATCGACGTTTTCAAGGGCCAGTCAAAGACCGGGCCGGGAGACGGAAAACCGGACTTCTTGCTAGTGGAGTCGTCGGACAGTCTTAAGCCTCTTATTGTCATTGACACCAAGCCAAGCCGCAAGGACATTGACAAGTCGGTCAAAGACACCACGCACTACGGGGACGCTCTGTTCGACGCGCACAGTAGCGTGCTTTCGGTCGCCGTCGCCGGTGCCGAGAAAGAACTTTGCGACGTTCGCGTGTTGCGCCGGATTGACGAAAACTGGGCCGCGCTCACGCTTCACAACACGATCATTGATTGGATTCCTTCTCCGGCCCAGACGAGCAAGATCATATCGTTGCCGGGGCTCTTGGAAGTCGCGCCAGAGCAACCGCCCATAGAAGTCCTGGCCGAACAAGCGGCGAGGATGAACGAGATTCTGCGCGAAGCGAAAATTAAGGACGAATACCGCCCAAACTTTGCCGCGACGTTGATGCTTGCCTTGTGGCACGGCGACGTTTCGACCGACCCGTCTGTGGTATTGGAACAGATCAACGCCAATGCCGCCGCCGCGCTCAAAAAGGCGGGCAAGCCTGGAATGGCGCAAAGCCTTCGCGTTGAGGAAGGCAACACCAAGCTTGCAGAGAAGGCTTGGCAGATCATTGACATCCTTAAGAAGCTGAATATCCGGTCTTTCCTCCAAGAACACGACTACCTGGGCCAGCTCTACGAGACGTTCTTCCGGTACACGGGCGGGAACACGATCGGTCAATATTTCACGCCCAGGCACATTATCGACATGATGTGCGACCTTACGGACGTGTCGCCTGGGGACGTGGTGTTCGACCCTGCGTGTGGCACGGGCGGCTTCCTTGTCGGGGCCCTTCGCAGAATGGTGAGCCTTAACAAAGGCAACCCGTACGAAGACACTGTCAAGAACGTACGGGACAACCTGTTCGGGCTAGAGGACGAACCGACTACCGCCGCGCTCTGTATCACGAACATGATCCTTCGTGGCGACGGCAAGAGCGGAATTGTCCAGGCCGATTGCTTCAAGAAGAAAGACTTTCCTCCCAAGGAAGTCGATGTGTCGCTGCTAAACCCGCCGTTCCCGCACAAGAAGACGGACATTCACCCGACTGCGTTTATCGACCGGGCCCTATCGAGCGTGAAGCAGAAAGGACTGGTCGCGAGCGTGGTTCCGTACTCGACCCTGATCAAAGTTGGGGACTGGCACAAGAAACTGTTGAAGAACAACCAATTGGTGTTCGTGGCAACGATGCCGGACGACCTGTTCTCGCCCTATGCTTCACTTAACACGGCTGTTCTAGTGATCCGAAAAGGAGTGCCCCAAGGGAACTCAAAGGTGTTCTTTGCAAGGCTCAGGAACGACGGGCACAAGTTAAAGAAGACTGTACGTGTCGAACAAGCAGGTTCGCAGATCGGCCCTATCCTTGAGGCGTTCGAGTCTAAGAAAGACATTCCCGAACTAACCGTGTTCCACGAAGTCACGGGATCGACCGCAGAATGGGCACCTGAAGCTTTCATAGCAAGCGCGGCGAGAGTGGACAAGGACTTTCTGAAGGGCCTGGAGCAGAAGGTACGGAACCAGGGCGCGTTCCTGGTGGCGAACGGCCATAAGCTCCTCGCGTCGGCGGACAGTGTCAAGATTGAGGCCCCGAACGTGTTCAACGACGCGACGGAACTATCTCTTGATAAAGTCACAATGGGCGGTTTCAGGCTTGCGGACTATTTCGACATCAAGCTTGGCGGCAAGGACGAAATCGAAGACTTGCCAGACGGGAGCTACCCGATTGTTTCGACCAGCGAGTTCAACAACGGAGTGACCAACTGGAAGGGCGCTGACCGACTCTACGCCCCGCCTGCGATATCTGTGGCAACGGACGGAAGCACCGCGTCCAGTTTCGTGCAAGAGTTCCCGTTTTACGCCTTTTACAAGGTCGCGATCCTGACTCCAAAGCGTGGTGTCGCTGTTCCGGTGGACGCGATGTATTACGTTTCGTACTTGATCAATTTGGAGCGGTGGCGGTACGTTTATGCGAGAAAGTTCGGCAAAGGGAGGTTGCTTACAACGACCCTGATCGGCCCTGTCAAGAACGGTAAACCAGACTTTGAGAAAATGGCGGAGATCGTCTCCAAGTGCGCGGCGTATCCGGTCGTGGCATCGTTCAGAAAGGCTTACCGTGCCCACGTCACTAAGGAAGTGGCAAGGTTGGCCGTCGAGTGGAAACAAACCAGGAGCCTTGCCGGTTCGCTAGCAGTGCAGTGCGACAATCCCGCGTACAAAGCAATCGTGTCACTGGGCGGCGCGGCTGTCCCCGCCTTGCTCAAACTCCTTGAAACTGATCCCGGCCATTGGTTCCCGGCCCTCCATGCCATCACGGGCGAAAACCCTGTCCCGACAGAGAGCGAAGGCAAGCTTAAGGAGATGGCAAAGGCTTGGACACAATGGGCCAAAGACAACGGGCACACACCATAACATGGCACTAGAGGCAACATTCCCCAACTTGAAACCATCGTCGTACGCTGTCACCAGCGACCAGACCGAAGACTACAACTGCATCGCCTGGGCCGTCTCAGACGATCAACGGTGGTGGGACCCGCAACCGGGATACTATTGGCCACCTGGCGCGACAAGGAACTCTTCTGTCGGAAGCCTGATAGAGGCTTACAAGGCGATAGGGTTTGAACCAGCCAAACACGACCAGCCAGAGGACGGTTACGAAAAGGTGGCCATCTACGCCATTCAAAGCTCTTACACACACGCGGCCCGTTTGCTCCCGTCTGGCAAGTGGGCAAGCAAACTGGGCGGGCTAGAAGACATTGAACACGACACACTGGACGGGCTCAACGGAACCGAGTACGGGGTTCCGGTGTACTTTATGAGAAAACAGAAGTGAAGAAAGACGACGGCAACCCAAGGAACACGAAGCGTTACTCCGCCTACCCGTTATCGACCGAACAGGCGATCCGAAAGGCAATGGGCGTCCCTGAGCCCGAAAAGAAGCGCAAGCCAAAGGCCAAGACAGAGCCCGAACCGAAGGACTGACTAGCCAAAACGACCGACATGGCCAGATTGAGTCTGTGCTACGTCAAATGCATAATTCCGAAACTTTGCATGGATAAAGTGCCTCCAGCTTGTCTGCGCGACAAATTAGCGTCATTCTTGAACTGTCAGTCACATCGATTAAAGTTTCGGTGTAACATATGCTCGTGATTTTTGTCCCTCTTGTACTACTTACCATACAATCAGTCACTGACAAATTTGGCGGGGGAGGGATCGCCTCCAATGAGTCTGGTTGCATTTCGCTCACGGAGCGCAAAAGGATTCAAACGATAGTAGAAGAGTTCCATGCTAGAAAAGGTCAATCAGATATTACGGCCAATACTAAGTATCAGGTATATCCTATCGGTGGCTTGATAGGTACCGACATCTTTCCTAATAACTATGTTGATCTTGACACTACAAGTGGGTTAAGAGATTGGGATTGCACGACATACACTTATAACGGTCACTTGGGGATAGACTTTGATTTACGTGGTTTTGTTGAACAGGAAATCGGAGTTCCAGTCTTTGCCCCGAAGGACGGAACGGTGGTAGAAGTAGACGACGGAAATTTCGACCATAATGTCTATGGTGATATCCAACCAGGGAACCACGTTATCCTCTATCACGGTGGCAATCAATACTCGCTATATTGGCACTTCAGGAGAGGGACGATTCGTGTCCAAGCCGGGGACCAGGTGAAATCCGGAGAAGAACTTGGCCAAGTGGGAAGCAGTGGAAGCAGCACTGGCCCCCACTTGCACTTTGAATCCTGGGCGGGCCCAGGTTCGCAATTCGCATATGACCCACACTCAGGTGGCTGCAATCTTGGGTCAAGTGGGTTCGTGGCGCAGCAACCCGTCCCACGTCAGTTTGGTGTTCGAAAGTTCGCCCTGTCGATGGTCGATTTTTCACGCTTTCCTGGGCCGCCTTATGAAATGCCAAACGCGGCAAACTATGTTGTCGGATCTGGCCCAGTCGGTTTCTATATTCAAGCGATAAATCTGCCAGTTAACAGTAATTTTCGTGTCCGGTTTCTCCGGCCTAACGGTACGGTCGCATTTGATTCTGGAACCGGTACGTTTGGTAGCAATCCGTTTTACCGACAGTCATGGTGGTGGTGGCGATACACCGTTAACCTGAACACAGCTGGTGCTTGGACGGCTGAGCTCAGTGTCAATGGCGTCGCTCAGGTGACAGCGCCATTCAATGTAGGAAACGCATATCCATTAAACAGTAACTTGCCGCCGTACAAACCGTCGGTAGCGATCATCCCGCCTGTCGAAGCAGGTGCGCCATTGGCTGTACAGGTGGTCGCGCCAGACATCGTGACCGATCCGGACTATGATGTTGTCAGATATCGGTATGTTTGGCGAAACGGTCGGACGATCGTCAGGGACGTCACCCATGCAGGAAGACTAGATATGGTACCTGCGAAGCTGCCCTGGAAATCTCAGGGTTGGACAGTTACAGTGACTCCATATGACGGCATGGCATGGGGACAATCAACAACAGTTGTTTGGAGCAACGAGGCAAGGTGAACCACTTAGGTGGAAGTCCGGCACATGACCCTTTTCTGTGGCAAAATAATACCAAGTGCCTGACGACTTGATCAGTTTTGAAGCAAAACTACGCACGCCGAGAGACTTGAAGGGAACAGATCCTTGGCTCTTTCTTCGGCTTCCCCAACCGGCGAGTGACAGGCTTCCATCCCGAAGCATGGTGTCAGTGGAAGGCACATTTCAAGGTCATGAATTTTTTACGACCCTTGAACCAGATGGAGAAGGAGGGCATTGGATGCGGGTCGAGGACGGACTCATAGAACGCGCCAAGGTCGCAGAAGGTTTCGATGTGCAAATTGCTATCCGTCCAATGGACAAAGAACCGGAACCCAAGGTGCCGCCCGACGTGCAAAGTGCCTTTGACTCCGCCGAACCCAAGGCACGCGAGACCTGGGCTGCGATCACTCCACTCGCAAGGAGGGACTGGATCTTTTGGATTGCGTCAGCCAAAAAACAGGAGACCAGAGTGAAGCGGATAGGTGTCGCGCTGTCAAAACTGTCGGCGGGTAGCCGTAGGCCCTGCTGTTTTGACCGCTCGGGGATGTACGACAAGAGCCTGAGCTGTCCAGAGTCAATCGAAGAAAAATAATTTTTTTGGGCAAGTGTATTTTTTGGTCTGAGGGTGCCCTCTAAGATCGCGTACCGGCAAGAACTGAAGTACGGTACGGAGATACCATGAAGCACAAAATTAATCGATACCTCGGCTCGCTCTTGGCAGTTGTCACGTTGACTCTCGCCAGCGCAAGCGCTCTCGCTCAGACCAAAATGCAAATCGAAGACGCTTCGACTGCTGCCATCGCCGCTCTCGGTGGTGCGGATCAAGCCTGGTTTGGAAAGGGTGACCAGCGAGTCGAAAACGGAGTGGAAGTGTGGAGGTTCATTGTTACTAAGAACCTAACGACTATCTATCAAGTCCGAGTTAATGCCTTTACTGGCGCGGCGATCAAAGTCGACCGCGTCGGCCCAGCGGACGGCGACGGTCCTCCCATCACGATGAACCGCGCCGCTCAGATTGGGCGTGGCGCAAAAGCCGGTTATGTCTGGAAAGTTGAAGCCGCACTATTCAACACCGTCAGCGTCTGGTCAGTCAAGATTACGGGCACAGACAACAAGCAGTACGAAGTCCTTGTTAACATGTCGACTGGTTCTGTCTTGAAAGTGGAACGCCGGGGTGGTTCTGGACGCGGACGGGGCCAAGACGACTAATCAAAGCCAGATAATAGGCATCTCTTTGGGCCCGCTCTTGAGCGGGCTCAAAGTTTATTCAGCAGTGCCCACCGATGCCGGCCGCAATTGGTGGTGTGGCATCAATCGTAAACGAGTCATGTTTTTGTGACGATCTTGTGACGCGCCCACGTTCATCATGCATCCATACGGCCTCAGCAACAACTGGAGCCGTTTGGAGACATGTATGAAAAAAGCAATCACTCCTCTGCTCAGTTTGGCATCAGCCTTTGCCTTCTCACAGGTTAGCGTCGTTGGTCGTGAATCGACTGTCAGCTACTCGTACCTCTACGGTGGTGGCCCTTTCGTCTGGCAGGATTCGGTCACGGACACATATAACGATTTGGTCAGTAGTGACTCGAGGCACCGAACTTATTCAGACCACCAAACGGGAAGCTGGGCGTCCCTCACCTTCGATGTTTCTGTAGGTCTCGTGCTCGACCAGGCCTGGTCGGTAACTGGGTCGCTGAGTCAAGCGGAAAGGATGCAGTGGTCATCGGCCATAGATACGTCTTCGACGGCAAGCGGGGACATCCCCTCTTCACAAATCCAGTCGGACAATCCTGGAAGCCTCCACACGCTCTACTTTGACGTGAACTCGCCCGTCAGGTTTTCGATCAATGGAGCCGTCAACAGCGTTTCAGCAGGAGTCCTTACGAACTATGTGAACATCATGCAGTTCGACGGTTTTTCTTGGGGTCACAGGTTCAATACATGGTTCATCGGGTCAGGTTTCGGGCCATTTTCAGGTGAGGGTGTCCTGGAACCCGGACAGTACAGAGTGACGGCTCAATTGGGCAACCGTTCATTTGGCAATCAAGTAAATAGTTCAGATGGTCACTATGACCTCAAGTTTTCGCAAACTATCCAGCCCTCATCAATAGTTGTCCGACGCGGCCGTGTAGACGCGGGTTCGGTCTCAAATCTTGCAACGCAAGACGGGTCTTCGCTCCGAGTGTGCAAGTTCTTCGTGCCTAACAATCTCGTCGCTCCTGTAGAGGTTGAAATTATTGGCACCACTTTAGTGATGAACCCGACCCAGCTGACCTTTACGATGTTGTCAAGGATGGCGGTGAGCGGATCGTTTGCCCAGCAGATCGATCTATACGACTACTCAACTTCCTCATTCAGCACGTCGGCGACTAGGACAGACGGCACTGGCACGACCTATCAACGACGGTATCTCGACGGGGCAGGCACCATGAGCCACTTTGTTGGCCCAAACGGGGAGGTCCGCGCACGATACTCGGTCAAACAGACTGGCCCGTCCAGTGCGTCCCTCTTCTGCCACGAAGTGGACAACGCGACCTGGATGATCGTGCCCTGACGCCGCACCGTCCTGGCCCGCGGTTCGCCGGGGCCAGGGCGGCCCCGTGCGCGGTAACGACAAAGCCCAGCAAAACGGCTGGCGCCATCCTGATGTTTGTACGTGATAGACTCATGTCATGTTTGGCAGGGTCAGCCTAGTTCTGAGTTTGGTGCTGCCAACTCTTGCAGCCGACGCGGTTCTCGTTCCACCGTCGTCTGTTTCAGTCCTCCAAGGCGTGCAGTCAGGAACCTTCTCCGATCTGGCCCTGACAGACAGTCAGTATTTTGTGGTTGGTAATCCTGCTCCCGGAATCGGATTTCAACATTCTAGTTGGACGGTGACGGGCAACTTCTCCGGCCTTTTGACAATCGGAACTGTCGAAGTCGTTGACCGGATGTTCGGCATAGGACAATACGACCGGCGTATTGAAGCGTTCAATTGGGCGGCGAACGCCTACGTCACAATCGACGTGAGGCTCTTGCAGCCAGGAGTCACGACTGCGACGATTCCTCTGCCCAGCCCGATAACGGATTACAGGAACGGATCAAACGACCTTAGACTTAGGATTCGCGTGATTCAAGTTGGTACGTCGGCCCTCTTTATGTCGCACCAGGTCGACCGCCTCAACTGGGATTTGTGACCGTTAGTCTGGGAGCCGCCAAAGATCCCAGATGTTTGCGCACTCCCATTCTTCGGTTTGCTCGTGTCCTGCAAGTCTGAGTGCCAGCATGACCAATCCGACATGCCAGCCTTCATGCCACACCATATGTTGCAAATAAAACACGGGATGGTCGTAGTTGCCTACTTGCTGTGCGCTTTCCGCGATCTTCTCAGATACGAACTTGGCCACTAAAGTCTGGCTCTCTTGGAGGCGGGTCTTGATCACGTTCAAGTCGTGACTCGGAATCCAGTCCTCACCTTCGATGGTGTATAGGCTTGCGCCCACAGGTTCTGAGAGTCCTGCAGCGTTCATGTGCCAGTACCGCCGGACCGAGTGCAAGTGCGCGAGGTGAAAGGCAATCGTCCAACCATCGTCTGACGGCTTTGCGTTGAGTAGCTCCGGGGTGAGAATGTCAATGAGGTTGGCAACGATCTTTCCCTGCCGTGTCCAAGAATCCAAAAGTGCGCCAGTTACGTCCACGATCCTAGTCTACCGCAATATGGTAGACAAAAATTTACTTCACCAAGCCGGCTCGAAGCAGTATAGGCTGTTAGCCACTTTTAATGAAAAGATAGAGTTGACGCACTGCTCCGAGGTGATAAGCGAGATGGGCCAGGTTCGCCAGCGCATATGTGAGGTCATCAGGATCGGTCGAGAGGTCAACCTTTTCTAATGTCTCAAGAAAACTCTGCACCCGTTGGCGCAGACTAGACTTTGCCTCATTCCATTCCACATCAGTCACTGCCTGCTTGGCCCAACTGCCGGGCCAGTCTCCTTGTCTACTGATTCCATTCAGTCCGTCAATAGCCAGCTCCAAGTAATACGCCGAGTGCTTGACGTGGGCACAAATGGAGTTAGATCCAAGGGCATATTTGGCCGTGGCCTCGTCCGCTGTGAGATCGTTCAAGGTTGCCAGGAGCGCTTCGCCGCCATGTACAAACCAAGTGCCGGCCTCGCCGGGAGGCGTTCCTTCTAGACATTCGGTCCTTAAGACCCTCAACGAGGCATTTATTGGGTTGATTATCTAAAAAGTATATCTCAAGCTGTTTCTAGGATAGACTTCTGTGATGACGGTCGCCTTCAGTGGGGAAGTGTGGTATTGGCGGGGGCCCGCCCCCTTTTTCTTTGTCACCGTTCCTGCGCCTGTCTCCCAGGAAATCAAGGAGGTTGCTGCACTTGTGACATATGGCTGGGGAATGGTTCCAGTAAAGGTCACTTTGGGATCCACTGCCTGGACAACCGCCATGTTCCCTAAGGAGGGCTGTTACATTGTGCCGCTCAAAGACAAGGCCAGAACCGCTGAAAACGTCAATGAAGGCGACCAGGTCAACATCGCACTGGAGATCGCGATCGACTAGGCGTCCTCCAGTTCGAATTGCTCAATCAAATGGAACACCAGTCCTGATGTGCTCTCGGAACAAGGCCATAAGTTTCTTGGTCGTTTCGCCTGGGACGCCGCTTCCGATCGCTCGCCCATCCAGGCGCACCATCGGGATGACCTCGGCCGCAGTGCCAGTCAAGAAGGCTTCGTCGGCCTCTAAGATGTCGTAACGTGTCATTGTGTCCTCCGTGACTGCCATTCCGGCCCCCTGGGCCAACTCGATGACTGTGTCGCGAGTTATGCCCCTAAGAATCCCGCTTGTGGCGTGCGGCGTCCTGAGAGACCCATCCTTGATGACGAAAACATTGTCCCCAGTACATTCAGCGACGTTGCCCTGGGCATTGAGCATAAGGGCTTCGCCGGCGCCGACCTTGTTGGCTTCTGCTTTCGCCAAGATGTTCGATGGATATCGTCCGATACACTTGACTCGCGGGTCGAGTGCGTCAGGAACGTTGACTCGAATCGAACTGGTCACCACATCTAAACCGGCAGCGTAGGCCTCCGGTGGATAAAGGGCCAGTGTCGACAACATGACCATGACGTTTGGTTCTGTCTTGACAGCGCGCGGATCGAGCCCCAGACCAGAGCCACGCGTCACATTGAGTCTAATGTAGCCATTGTCTTCATTGGCTTTGCGTGCCACTTCCAGGACGATGGCCCTTAGTTTGGGCTGATCCAAGGTCATGTGGAAGTCCATAAACTTGCACCCGTGGTAAAGCCTGTCTAAGTGCTCATCAAGTTTGAAAACCCTTCGGTCATAAATCCGAATCCCTTCAAACAAGCCGTCGCCGTAGAGGTGTGCGTGGTCGGCGACTGAAGTCGTGGCCTCCTCTAAGGGGCTGAGGCATCCGTTAATCCAGACGAGTCTCGGCATGCCCGGAAGTGTACCGATTCGCCATGTGAGGCTAGGGCCTCAACCCAGAGCCATCGGCATGACGACACAAAACCGGTCTTGTCCGCCCTCAATGGGTCGAATGACAGCGGGCCGCGAAGGTTCAGTCATCTCTGCCACTACCCCGTCGGTCGGCATAGATTGAAGCGCATCAATGACGTACCGTCCGTTGAAAGCGATCTCAACTTCACCGTTTTTGCTGATGACGCTGACTTCTTCCTTGGCTTCGCCACGGTCGTCCGACCGTGCCGAAATAACGACTTTGTCGCCCTGGCCGCTAAAACGGACTCGGTTCGCATTGTCACGAGCCAAGATCATGGCCCTCTTAACGTTCTCGATGAGTTCAGACCTGTCGACCGTCCACATTCGTGTGAATTCTGTGGGCACCACTCGCTCCCAGTTTGGATATTGCCCAGTCAAGAGTTGGGAGACAGTTTTTGCTGAACCGCAATCAACCAACAAACGGGATTGGTCCAGCTGCAACGTGATCGTTTCGTCCTCCGCGATAGGAAGTTGCTTGATCGGCTTTAGCGCCTTTTCGGGAACGATGGCGGTCATAGGGGAGCCAATGCCATCGCGGGTCAGGCGGTTGACGGCCAACCGGTGTGTGTCTGTGGCGACCAGAGTCAACGTTGCTCCGTCATATTGAAACAGGACTCCAGTTAGATAGGGCCTGCTTATGTCATCCGATACGGCAAAGGAAACGGAGTCGACTGCTCTTCGAAACTCTCCCATAGGCAAGCTAAGCCGAGATTCCTCCTTTACGGCAGGAATGGGCGGGAACTCGTCCGCAGGTAAGGCAAGGAGTTTCCACTCAGATTGCGCTGTGCGGATGTAGGCGACGGTTCCCTCGAGTGCAATGGTGATGAGGTCGTCACCCAGGACCGGCACAATGTCAGATACCAGTCGTTGCTGGACACAAACGGCGCCGGGTTCCTCAATGTTTGCCGCACAAGTGGCCACCGCCCACATTTCGCTGTCGCAACCTGTCAGGGTCAATGAACCCGATCCAGCCTCGATCTTGATGGATTGGAGGGCAGGATTCGAAGAACGTACACTACTGGCTGACGCGGCGATCGACAGCGCGTCGGCAAGTTCTTTTCTGGAAACGGTGGCTTTCATAGGCGGGGCTCACATTACGAACTGATTGGTAAATGATACTGCCAATGGCTCCTGTCAGGGGACCTCCTTTGAACCTCTGCCCCTCTGATCTGCATTTTAAGCAGTATGCGGTAGTCAGATTCTTCTGTCAAATGAGGCTGTGGCAGGTTCTTGAGGGTCTCGAATGTGGACTTGAGCGTCCTCATGTCATGGGCCAGGACTGGGTCAATGGCTGCGGCGCTTTCCATGTCGGCAGCGAGCTCGTCCGTGAGTTCGCCGGCCGCATAGAGGTCGATCAGTTTTTTGTAGAATTCTGTCATGTTAGTTTCTCAATTGAACCACCGAGGCGGTCTCTCAAGGCTCTCCGGCCTCGATAAAGCCGCGATTTAAGCGCCGGAACGCTTATGTCGAGTATGTCTGCCGCTTCCTTGGCGGACACGTCCTCTAGATCGCACAACACAAGCGGGTCTCTGTATTCCACTGGGAGCTCGTTCAGCGCCTGTTGGACAGTGACTCTTAGTGTCGCACGTTCTTCAGTGCCATTATAGTGTGCGTCTGTGGGAAGCTCCAACAACTTGTGTTGGCGCATCTTGTCAATGCACAGGTTTCTGGCGATCCTGAACAACCATGTTCGGAAGGCCCCGTCAGCTTTCAGATCCCGAGAGCGGCGAAGAACCCGCAAGAACGTCTCGGCGGTCGCGTCTTCGGCATCGCTCCGGTTGCCAAGCATCCGAAACGTGTACCGAAAGATTTTTTCGCCATAGAGTTCATACAGGCCCCCAAGCGCAGAAGAATCGCCCTTAGAAAGAGCGTTCAACCAGCGCTTTTCCGCTAGCGAGTCATCATGTTGATGGCCTGACATTTTATGACGGACGCGACGAAGAAAAAGTCGCAGGGGCAAGTATAGCCCCTGCGAACGAAGTGTGTCGGGGTCGAGATTACTCTTCCGTCGGAACTTCGACGATCACGAGTTCGCCGGGTCTTGAATCAGCGGCTTCAACTCCTGCCGCCATGACAAGATAGACCTTGCCTGGTTTGAAAACTGCCGGCCTGCTAGGGTTTTTGTTCTCGGCGTAGACCTGGTCGTTGTTTGGGTCTTTGGCTTCGAGATAATTGTTCCTAGAGTCCCCGTTCCCGTAGAATTTGTAGGTTCCACTGTCGATATCAATAGCGTTGTTACGGCCATACGGGGTGTCGGGAGATTGAAAAATCGGCGTGTCTCCAACTGTCTTCAGGACTAATATCGGGGTGCTAAAGGGCGACTTTCGATTGAAGGCATGCAAAAAAATGAGCCTAGACTGACTTGCGTTTGGAACTCTGCGGTCTGGAGACAGAAAGATCATCTTGAGCCGTTTGACCAATTCGGTGTCCGACGGGTTCTTGGTGCCGATACCAACCACGATCGTCGACGAGTCTCGAAGAAAAGTCTGATCCTGTGTGTCGTATACGGTTGACCTGTTCGGCTCTTCTACACTGACTTCTTCAAACTGAGGGTCTTTCTCCTCGAATGGGACAGTCAAAAACCCCTTCGTGGACTGCTTGTAGGCCAGCGTCCCACTTTTGTCCTCGTCGTTATAAAAGAACTTGACAGAACCATCGGCGCATGCGTTGACGAACATGATCTGAGGGTCTTTTTGTCCACCCCCTCCCCCCGAGCTACCGCCGCAACCAGTTGTCAAAAAGGCAAACCCAGCCAAGCCGGCGCCCGTGATCAATGTCCAATTTCGAAATCGCATGTCTGGTTAGATAGTACCAAATGCCCGGCAAGCCTTACAGGCTAGGATGACTTTGGTCGAACATCTGTAAGACGTCCAAAGTGAGCGATGTGTAGCAAAGGCCACAGCCCAAAAGTTCGGTCCGATGGAAATCATCGACCGTCCATCCACAGAGAGGGCACCTGTTGGAGGGCTCGGCCGTCGCCCGCATTGAATCCACAAGCCGAGTTATGGACTGTTCTTCAGGCCTTCGTTGCTCGCTCATTGACGACTTGTTTTGCTATGACCATTCGCTGGATTTCACTGCAACCCTCGCCAATTTCCGTAAGTTTTGCATCTCGCCACAGTTTCTCCACCAAGTGTTCGAAAGTCATTCCCCTGCCACCATGAATTTGGATAGCCCTGTTCGTGACTCGGTTAGAGGTTTCGCTGGCAAAAAGTTTGGCCATTGAGGCAGCTTTGGTCACATCCTCTCCACGATCGAACATTGCCGCGCCTTTTTGAACGAGGAGCCTCGCGGCTTCAATCTCGGTTTCGCTGTCAGCGATCATGTTTTGTACGCTTTGCATATCGCACAACCTTCGATTGAACTGCTCTCTTCTGGTCGCATAATCGACGGTCAAGGCATGGGCTTTCTCCGCGATGCCGAGTGCCATTGCGGCTATTGCGAGCCGTCCTCGACCAAGAAAGCTAATGGCTTCCTCAAACGTACAGGGAGTGTGCCATGCGACCGCGTCAGTCATTTCAAACTGAGATGTCCAGGAAGCTTTGACCCCTATGGTCGGAATCCTGGGCCCAAGCCTAAACCCAGGTTGGTCAGTTTCCATGAGGAATGCGCTCAGGTTTTTCTCGTCTACCCGGGCAATGATGATGATGAGGTCGGCCCTTCCTCCATTCGTGATGAACATCTTTTGGCCATTAAGATGGAAATAGCCCGGGCGCCCTGCAATAGGGGTGGCTTTGGTTTGTACCCTTCGGGCGTCCGATCCTGCGTCTGGCTCGGTCAGCCCCCAAGCCAACTCCAGTTCGCCGCGTACAGCCGGGGCCAGATACTTCGACTTTTGTTCTGGAGTCGTCAGTTTGACGAGATGACCTAAACAAAGTGCGTTTATCGCTGCGATGTTCATGCTCAGGGCAGGGTCACCTTGGGCCAATATGCGGCAGGCGTCGCAATAAGCTGAGCAGCTCACCCAATGGCCTCCGTCCACAACTGGAACCGTCATTCCCAGTAAGCCAATTTCGGAGCAGCGCTTAAAGATGTCGTCTGGCAACCTGTCGTTTTCCCATTCCCTTGTGTTAGGCAAGACATACGACGTCACGAAGTCTTGGACTTTTGACAAGAATGCCTGCTCGTCAATCGTAGTAGTGGCGTGGCCAGGGTTTGTTGCAATCACAGCGTTCTTATCTCCGGGGCCATTGTACTTGGTTTGCCTGTTGCACCTGCGATAGGTCTAATTCGATGCATGACAAAGAAGAATGCCAAATGAGACCGGCCCTACGCCGGGCAGTATGGTGAGACCGCACTAGACTCTCCCGGCCAGACAGACTGTTCGGCGGTAAACTGACCCTTGAATGCAGGTCTTGATCGCCGAGTTCGCCAAAAGCCACGGAGTCACACCATCGCAAGTCACAGCCGCATTGGCCGACTTGGGGTTGGAGCACACCGACAGTTCGTTCGAAGCGGACACCGATGTTCATGAGCTTGTGGCCGAGGCAGCCAAGCAACACGCTGACACGGGTAACAGTCTGTCGCTCCCACCGGGCAAGTCGACTCCACGCGACATCGCTGCGGCGCTAGGATTGCCAGACAAAGACGTCTTGCGGACCCTCATGACTAAAGTCAAGGTCATGGCTACGCTTACGACAACTTTGCAGAAAGACGTCGCCGAAAAGCTGGCGAAAGAGTTTGGAAAGACGATAACGTGGAGAGAGGTCGAAGCCCCGAAGGCGGTCCAAACCGCAAAGAAAGTGTCTGGCGGACAGCAAAAAAGACCGCCCGTTGTGACTATCCTAGGACACGTCGACCACGGTAAGACCAGCTTGCTCGACTACATTCGAAAGTCAAATGTGGTGAGCAAAGAACATGGGGGGATCACCCAACATATCGGCGCCTACCAAGTTTCGTTGCCACAGGGTGTCATTACATTCTTGGACACCCCGGGCCACGCCGCATTCACTGCGATGCGTGCCCGTGGGGCACAAGTCACGGACGTCGCTATTCTTGTTGTCGCCGCTGACGATGGCATCATGCCGCAAACGATTGAGGCGATCAACCACGTCAAGAGCGCAGACGTCCCAATCATCGTTGCCGTCAACAAAATCGACAAGCCTGAAGCCAACGTCGATCGGATCAAGCAGCAGCTCACCCAGCATGAACTCGTGGCTGAAGAGTATGGCGGCGATGTCATCGTCTG
>JAEURO010000034.1 GCA_016788345.1 Chthonomonadaceae bacterium | reverse complement strand
TTGATGGCAAGTTCTTGTCCTTCGGCAAGTTGCTCGATTCCGCGTGACGCCTCGCTGAACTGCTGGGCAGACGTCAGCGAATAGTTGATGATCGCCACTTCTTCACCGGTCTTCATCCTAAGGAGCAACCTTCCGCCGCTCGTCAGTGGTTCGTGGCGGGCAGACTTAATGTCACTGATGGGGATCCTGGCCAAGACAGCTCCTCCACCGTCAATAACTGAGACAGCCTGGCCAGTGACGACCAGCCTTCTGACTCCATATTGGGCATCTTCGGTCAGGTCGGACGTCAGCTCAATCAGAGGAGCGTGTCCCGACCCGGCCTCAGACAAATGATCTTCTGAAAGCATGCGAGTTTAGTTTTTGAAAAGTCGTGGGGACTAGTCGAGGTGCCCGAAACAGGTCGTCCAGCGGGAATGAACGTGGCACCCAATGGTTAAGAGAAAACTTTGGCGGACCCTGGGCGGCTCAGGGTTTTGGAATCTTGGCACTTACAAACATATGGGCCTAGGACATGTTGCCAGCGTCGGCGATCCCTGCGGGACATTTGAAGAGCACTAAGGATCCAGCAAGTGCGGCCACCAACGACGTGACAAGGATTGACAATTTGACCGCTGGCAGTTCCTGTTCAGTGAATGCGAGCCTGGAGACAAAAATCGCCATCGTAAACCCGATTCCACCAAGCAGTCCGGCTCCTAGAATGTGAGACATCACGAGTGAAGGCTGTAACTTTGCGGCGCCAGTGCGCACCATGAGCCAGGTCGCACCCACAATCCCAAGAGGTTTTCCGATGAACAGTCCCAGGGCTATTCCAAGTGGGGCTTTGCTTGTGAACATCTCAGATATTGAGAGTTTTTCGAACGAGACACCGGCGTTAGCAAAAGCAAACAGGGGCACAATCGCAAAGGCGACTATGGGATGGAAGACACGCATGGCCACTTCCAGCGGAGTCGGCCGTGTGGTGTCTCCTGGCTCTCTCGATGTGCCAGGAACTAGAAAAGCCGTCACAACTCCAGCTAGGGTGGCATGGATCCCGCTATGATGGAAGAGCCACCAGAGGACAAATCCTCCAATCAAAAAGACGGTCACAGACCGTAAGCGGAACCTGGCGAGGGTGATTAGGAGCAGAATGACACCGCAAGCCCAGGCCAAGTATTCGATGTGTAGCTTTTCGGTGTAGAACAGAGCGATCACGAGGACGGCCCCGATGTCGTCAACAATCGCCAGGGCTGCAAGAAAAACTTTAAGGGCCAGGGGAGCCCTCTTTCCAAAGAGTTTGAGCACTCCGAGAGCGAACGCGATATCGGTCGCCATCGGGACGGCCCATCCGTTGACAGTTGAGGTGCCGATGTTGGCTCCAACGTAGAGCAAAACTGGGACGAGCATGCCTCCCAGAGCGGCTGCAATGGGAAGCGATGCCTGTTTCCAAGTGGAAAGTTCGCCAGAGAGGATTTCCTGCTTGATTTCCAATCCGACAACAAAGAAGAAAACTGCCATGAGGCCGTCGTTGATCCAGCCTTGACGGCTCAGAGTCTCTGACAGGGGGCCGAGCAGGAGTGTTGTTTTCCCGCTAAGCCAGCCAAAGTAGTCGCTGGCCCAACCGCCATTGGCACAGATGAGCGCTGCCAACGTCGCCACGACAAGGAGGACGCTTCCGCTGGCTTCTAACTCGAAAAACTGAACAAACGGCTTGATCACCCGCCGGAGCGGCGAACCACGAGTCTTCATGAATCAAACCCTACCCTGGTTTACCCGATTGGCCCGAGCGTTTCTCTTGAACCCTTCAAGCCCTGCGCGCCGTACCGGAGAGCCAGCTGAAATGGCGTCCCACTCCTCTTGCGCAAGGGTCTCAATATGGACAAGGCTCGGCCAGTCACGATGTTGCAGGAAGTCTTGAGTCGTGGTTTCTCGGCCACGCAAGGGCTGGCTTTCTCGATGTGAGTTGAATGGGCAAACCTCTTGGCAAATGTCGCAGCCAAACGTCCATTCGCCGATCATTGGCACCTGGCTGTCACTAAAAGATCCTCGATGCTCGATCGTCAATGCACTGACGCACTTTCGAGAATCAACTTGCCAGCGCTCCGACTCAAATACGATGGCTCCCGTCGGGCAGGCATCGATACAGGCCCTGCACGTCCCACACCCTCCGATTGCTGGCTCGGTTGGTGCGAGCGTGGCCGTCGTCAGTATAAGGCCGATAAAGAACCAACTTCCTCGCTGGGAATTGATGATGCACGTGTTTTTCCCAAACCAACCTAACCCGGCACGGTTGGCATACTCCCGCTCTAAGATTGGCGCGGAGTCAACACATATCCTGCTCGACGAACCCGGGCAAAGGTCCGAGATCAACGCTGCTAGTGGTTTCAGCCGCTTCCTCAAGACTTTGTGATAATCGCGCCCAAGCGCATATCGCGCGATCTTTGGAAACCCCGGCCTCTCGACACTGTGTTGAAAATAGTTGTGTCCGGTTGCAACTATTGTCTTTACGCCTGGGAGAAGTGAGGCAGGGCTCTCTCTCAGGGGGATTGACCGGGCGAGATAGCCCATGCTGCCATGCATGCCCTTACCGATCCATTCCTCATAAGCCCCGAGCGACACTGGTGGCGAGGATGAACAAACTCCGGCAAGGTCGCAGCCCAATTCAAAGGCCCTGGACATGACCGACTCAGTCAACGAGCGAGGGCTTGCCATTCGCTCCAAGATACTTGATGAGGGCGGACGGTGGGAGAAAGCCCTGCCCGTGCCACCCGGTCAGACGCTTCTTCCCTTGAGTACAGTGCCGTTAAATTGTTCACGAGCGACTTTCTGGGGTTTCGAAAGCCCGCCTTGACAATCCGAACAACAGAATCGTCCGCGAAACTAGTTGAGGGCACAAGTTGCAGCACGGTACTGTCGACCTTTGGAGGGGGTCTAAAGCTCCCAGGAGGGACATCGCAGACTTTTGAGATTTGGAAGCTGGCTTGCATCACGACAGACAACGCCCCACGGGCTCTGCTTCCGACCTCAGCCATGATCTTGGCGGCGACCTCTTTCTGCATCATGAGGACAGCGATCTCTATTTGCAACCTGCAATTCAGAATCCGGTCCAAAAGTGGCCCAGTTATGTTATAAGGCATGTTTGACACAATCCCGACAGGGGCAGGCAGCTCTTCCAAAAGTCCAGAGATGTCCGCGGTCAAGGCGTCTTGAACCAAGACTCTTGCCTTTGGGGCAGCGAGGCTCAGGGCTCCCATGACACTTGGGTCGATTTCCAAAGCAGTCAGTTGGTGTTTATCGCTGAGCGGACCGGTCAAAGCACCAAGGCCTGGCCCGATTTCGAGCAGTCCTTGGAATGGCTCAAGCCGTTCGACGATGTCTCGAATGACCCGCTTGGAGACCAAAAAGTGCTGCCCATACCGTTTTTTTGGTCGTTGGGCAGCACTGGATTTTACGGCTTTTGGCTTACTCTGATTTTCCGGCCTTTTCTTTGAAGACATGGATGACAACCTTTCGTCGCCCCCAGTTGTAGACTTTCTTTCGGTCATGCATGCACACGTCGATGCGGTTCCCTTTTATGGCTCCGCCAGTGTCTGCAGCGACTGCAAAGCCATATCCCTCGACGTAGACGAGGGTACCCAGCGGAATGACTCTTGGGTCGACTGCGATCACTCCATATTGAGCTTTTCTACCCGTGGCGGTCAGCCCTTGAGAACTGCCGTCTGTGGGAAGGTAAGCCGTCGCTTCGACTGTCATGACTCGTGCCCGCGTAAACGATTCGCGGCGGGTTCTAAATCCTGAACGGCTCATTTCTATCACCGCTGGCCGGGCAGAGCTCGTAGATTTGGTCGTTTTTGTCGCGACGACCTTGCCTCCGATTTTCAGCTCGTGAGTCGTGACTTGGGTCTCTCCGTCCTTGCCCGCTGAGGACTTCTTGGTCTTTCCTGGTGCCAAATTCGGGTTGAACACGTACTTGACGCTCGCAGGAACTTTCTTTGACTCGGTGCGTTTACTGAGTCGGGCCTTATTTAGGTTCGTCACTTGTCCGCTATACGCGGGCACTAGAATTAGTGCCAAGCCAAGCGACGTCACCGTCATCAAAAATTTTCGCATAGTTGAGGATCGCTCCTTGTTCTGCGTGCGGCTCTCACCGCGGTCAACCGTTATACCGGCATGACAAATGCAAAGACATTGCTTTAGGCAGTTCTCTGCGTCTGATGGCCTGGGCCATTGGGCCCGATTTTCCACACCGGGGGCCTGTCATTTCAGCTAGGGCCTCGGTTCAAGGGGGAAAACTTTTTACTGTTTTTTCGGTGCGAGTGTGAGGAAGTGGATGTTACATGGAGTTCCCTCAGTACTCGTTAGAAGTCTTTTCCCGTCGTTCGAATAGCAGATCGCCTCTCCTTGGGGATCCAATGGCATCGTGACCGCTTGAGGCTTGGACTGCCACCAATCTTGATATTTGCCTGTCACGTTGTACTCAAGGGCGCCTGAGTAAGTGCGAATGATGACGTGCTTGCCTTGGGGGTCGGTGCTGGCAGCGGTCACGAGCCGGCCGAACTCGCCCATTCCCGTGTTTGGACGGATTTCTCCAAGTTTTCGAGCCACATTGACGCCAGACGTCTTAGGGGAATCCAAAACAAAGACATCCGCCTTTGACTTTTCTTTTGTCACGAGATAAATATGTCCAGTACCCGGGTCGACAAACATAGCTTCGCAATTATGTGGGCCGTCCTGATACTTGAAAGTATAAGTGTCAAAGTCCTCTATGGCCCCACTGCCTCCATTAGGCTCTTTTAGCCTATAGATCACGACGGTCTCACGAACTTTGCTGTTGTCTCCGAAGTCACCAAAATAGAGCCAACTGCGCCCGTTCCTTCGTACCGAAGCCATGTCTTCCCAGTCGAACGCATTCGCACCCTTTAGGTTGAAAACGGCATTGACTCCTTTCTTGTCGAAACGAAAGAACCGTGGTTTGTCGCCACTGTCATTGTGGGTGTAATAGTTGTCCTTGAATTCGTAACTGGGTGCAAGGCCCGAGCTTTCGAGTAACCTGCCGTCAGCAAAGCTCCCGAACTCAGCAGGGGCTGTCCATCGAGACGTTTCTGACACTGCGAGCAAAATCCAAAGCATTCGGTAATGTTACCGTGGGGACCCTAGGCGGGCCGAGGTGAGCCAGGTTGGGTCAAAATAGTCGTGAGCTGGTCGGACGGCGGCCCTGGCTCCGGCCAGGGAGGAAAGTCCGGACTTCATTGGGCACAGTGCCCTGGGCAACCAGGGGCGGGGCGACCCGACGGACAGTGCAACAGAAAGCAGACAGCCCGTCAAAGCCTTGGCAAAGGCGGGTGATGGTGAAACGGTGCGGTAAGAGCGCACCAGCGTCCTGGGTGACCAGGGCGGCTCGGCAAACCCCACTGGAAGCAAGGCCAAATAGGGAGGCGCAAACCCTGCCCGGCGAGCCTCCGGGTCGGCCGCATAGACAAATCGCCGTACAAAAACAGAATCCGGCTTATAGACCAGCTCTCAACCATGTCTGTGGCCGTGGGCGCACAGGTATCCTGCGGGCATTGAGTACCCCAAGATTGTCTGAGCGAGGACTGTCCTTACTGCCTTCTCCGACCCTGGCCATGGCCGCAAAAGCAAGGGCGCTCCAGGCGACAGGGAAGCAGGTCGTCTCGTTTAGCATGGGTGAACCCGACTTTCCTACCCCGGCATCGGTCGTTGAGGCGGGCGTCAGAGCGCTTCGCGACGGCAAAACAAAGTACGTGGCGACTCCTGGAATACTGCCTTTGCGAGAGGCGATCTCTGAAAAGCTCAAACGGGACAACAGTGTCCTTGCAGACCCTGAGAACATTGTGGTCAGTTGTGGTGCGAAGCACAGCCTCTTCAACGCACTCAATGTGCTGGTGGGAGAGGGTGACGAGGTCATTGTTTTCGCTCCCTATTGGCCAACATACGTTGAGCAGGTCAGGCTCGCTGGGGCGCATCCAGTCATCGTCCCTTGTTCTCGGGTAAGCAAGTTTGTTCCAGAGCTCGATCGAGTCCGGGCTTCGCTGACCTCACGGACAAAGGCCGTCATCGTCAATTCTCCAAACAACCCAACGGGAGCCGTGTTCGACCACAAGACCCTTCATGGTCTGGCAAATATTGCTTGCGAAGCGGATTTATGGTTGATTTGCGATGAGATTTATGAAAAGCTGGTGTACGGGCCAAGTCACTTGAGCCTTGCCTCAATTGACCCTGAGGTCGCTGAGCGGACGGTGACCGTCAATGGATGCAGCAAAGCATTCGCTATGACGGGATGGCGAATTGGATACTCGGCTTCGCCGCGCCATGTCGCCGAGAAGATTTCGAATTTTCAAGACCAAGTGACAAGCGGGGTGACCTCGTTCGCCCAGTATGGGGCGGTCGCCGCCATGAATCTCCCGGCTGACGAAGTTGAGGCCATGAGGATTGAATACATGGCCAGGCGCGACCTCATCGTCAGTCTGTTGTCAGCAATCGAAGGGGTGGACGTAGCCGTGCCTGAAGGAGCGTTTTACGTCTTTCCGTCCTTCAAAGGGCACGAAGACGACCTGAACTTAGCTATCAAGTTTTTAGAACGGTCTTATGTCGCTACGGTCCCGGGATCCGACTTTGGAGCCAATGGCCACATCAGATTCAGCTACGCAACGAGCCGCGAAGAAATTGAAGAAGGAGTCTCTAGGGTCGCAAGTTTTATGGCCATGGTTGAAAAATGATTCCCAAGTGCGTGCCCCTTAGGAGCCTCGAACTCTTTGGTTTAGCGATGCGCCACAGATCGGCGGCCAGCCACCCCGTGACAGACAGCTACGAGCGGCTGGAGTTTTTTGGAGACTCAGTCCTTGGGCTCATCGTCGCCCAGTACTTGGTTGAACACCATCCGGACTGGGACCAAGGGATGCTAAGCAAGGCCAGGTCTAGTGTCGTTCAAGAAGGTCCACTTGCCGAAACGGCCCAGCGAATCGGCTTAGACAGATGCCTTGAAATGAGTCCAAGCGAGGCCAGCCTGGGAGGCCGCGAGAGGCCGAGTGTGCTGTGTGACATCTTTGAGGCCGTAGTGGGGGCTATCTTCATAGAGTCAGGGCTCGAAAAGGCCCGATGGTTTGTATTAGAGCAACTCCACCCCTATTTGATGCAAGTCAGTGCTGGCGACGTGAGCCCGAACGACTATAAATCCAGGCTACAAGAACTTGCTCAAGCCCTTTGGAGGAAGACACCGACTTATCGTGTTTGCCAAGAGTCCGGTTTGTCCCACGACCGAAGGTTTGTTGTCCACGTGCTGTTTGACAATGAAGTCATGGGCGAAGGGGCTGGGCGGTCCAAAAAAGAAGCCGAGCAACGTGCGGCGAGGGACGCGCTGGAAGTGATCGACCGTGCACAGAAAGCTCGGATCATGGCTGGCGAGACTGGGTCTCATGACACGTGACCCGGCGACATTTGCCAGTTTTCACGACTTTTTTGAAACCTTGGCACGGTTTTAGTAGTCGCTAGTACCAGTATTCGTTTATCATTGGCTTATTGGTTGTCAATAGACGTCCTATCGGTGGATCTGCAGAGGAACTCACATGAAATTTATCAAGAATCTTGCTTTTGTGGCCGCGCTACTTAGTGCGAGCGCGATGTCTATGGCTCGAACGGATCACAACAGCTTCATTAATCGTCCCGCCGGGTCACTTTCTGAGCTAATGAAGCAAGTTCAGAACGAGAAATCCGTGAGCAGCAGGTATGAGAGGCACTTTGGCATGACCAAGGCCGAGGTCTTAGAAATGTTTTCGCACTTGCGGCTAGGCCGGTTGCCCGCCGATGGCGTCTACATCGTTTACAACGTGCCGACATCCGAAGAAGTCCGGTCGCGGGCCCTCATGTTCAAGAAAGGCACTTTGGTGTGGGTTGACGAAGATGGAAAGCCAGTGCTCAAAGCCAGTTGCGGGAACCCAATGGTCAGAGGCACCGATATTGGCACCGCCCTTGTACAGTCTGGCGTCAAAATCGAGCCCACAAACGTTGTACGTGACCTCATGCCTCAAAACCCGCAAAGCGAGTTCATTGCGATGGAGCCGACGGCGATTCCGCCTGCGCCGCTTGAAGCCCGGGCAGCCGAAGCGATGCCTGTCAGACCAATGGTCCCGACTGTCCCATCGATAGGAGCGACGGGGCTGGGCATTATCCCGATTATTGGTGGCCTGCTCATCGGCATAGACCATGGCGGGAACGATGTCATCCCCGAACCTGCCTCGTTGTTGGCCTTCGGCGGTTGCATCGCCGGCTACATGGCCCGTCGTAGAAAGTCAGGCCGATAGGACTTCCATGTGCGGGCTGGGCTCGCCGTTCAAGCTTTCGTGGCCATCAGCCGTGACGGCCACGATGTTTTCAATCCGGACGCCGAATTGCCCGGGTAGATAGATCCCTGGCTCGATACTGAACACGTTGCCCTCTTCTAACTCGAACGAGTTTCCCTTACAAATGTAGGGCTCCTCGTGGACTCGGCGTCCCAACCCATGTCCGGTGCGGTGCACAAAGAATTCGCCATATCCGGCCGCATCTATGACGTCACGAGCGGCTTTGTCCACCGATTCTGCCGTGACTCCGGGCCTGATAGCTTGTCTTGCAGCCATATGGGCGTCATAAACAGTTTGGTAAACCTTTGACTGTTGGCTCGTTGGGGTACCAAAGCAGAACGTCCGGGTGACGTCGCTCATGTAGTCCTTGTAGACACACCCATAGTCGATCACTGCGACGTCACCTTGCTTGACTTCGGACTGGTCTGTCATATGGTGAGGTTCTGCAGAATTCTGCCCAGTCGCAATAATGCAGAACTGGGGACGACCACCAAGTGACTGCATTTCCTGGCTGAGCACTTCATTGATGTGCCATTCCGTTTGCCCCGGCTTAAATTTAGATTTGACATTGGCAAGGGCGAGATCGGCAATCCGGCCAGCCTCTCGCAAGCAATCTAGTTCCCCGGCCGATTTGTTCCGCATCAGGCGGGAAATTGCCTCTTGGCCCGGCAAGAACTTAACGTTCGCATTACTGTTCTGAAGAGCCAGAAGTATGGACGCTCTCGTCTCGTCGTCCACGGCCACTCGCTTGACGTTCCACTCTGAAAAAAGGCCGTGTGCCAACTGGTAGGGGTCCTCTCCGTCGATCCATGTCCGAATGTCGTTCAGGCCGCTCTTTTCAGCTTGGGTTTTGGCAAGCGCGGGCGCGATCATTGCCACCTGACCAGAACTGTGTAGAGCCAGAAAGAGCAGCCTCTCGCCACCTTCTTCGTGAAGCCCGGCCAAGTAGCCCATGTTGACAGCCGTGAAGCTGAGGTATGCGTCAATTTTTGAATCCACCAGGATCTGCGACAAGCCTTCGAGACGGTTTTCTGCCGAATTGGGGACGGTCATGGCCCGAATTATACGGCGGCTCTGTTACTCCTGGGAGGTCAAAATCGACCAAGTGTCCGATAATGACTGAGGCAGAACCCGTGCACCTGCGACCGTTGTCATGAAATTTGTGTCGCCTGTCCACCTGGGAACGACGTGCCAATGGACATGGTCTGGTATGCCAGCTCCGGACGCCTGGCCCATGTTGAGCCCCACGTTGAACCCCTTCGGGTCATAGACAGAGCGTAGCCTTCGACACCCCCATTGGACAAGCTGGTGGATCTCGAGCAATTGGCCGTCGTCGAGCCCTTCGAGATCACCTTTGTGGGCGTATGGAGCCACCATCAAATGTCCCGACGTGTATGGGAAAGCGTTGAGCAGCACAAACGACGAAGCCCCTCTCTTGATGACCAAATGATCCTGGTCTTGGTCAGATTCAGCGATTGAACAAAAAAGGCACCGGTCTTTGTTCGATTCGTCGGCCCGTTGGATGTACTCAAATCTCCAAGGTGCCCAGAGTTGCTCAAGTGAACTCATTCATCGACCTTGGAAAAGTAGATGACAGTCACGAGATGGGCAGGAGTGACGAAGTCGTCGTAGATTCGACCAAGAAGTCCTGTCACCTCGTCGGTCGACCTGATCTCCGGGTTCTCCCGCTCGATATCTCTAGGCGAAAGGTCAGAGATGGACTTCACCTCGACTCGGTCCAGAATCGCCGAGTAAAGCTTTTGCCGTCGACCGAACCGCGGCCCGATCGTGATCCAGACCACCATGCCGCTTTGGTACTTCGTTGACTTGTCGCCGAGCCTGATTGTCGCGGTCTTACGTCCTTTCCTGAGAAGGTCTTCGTAGAGCTCTGAGTAAAAATTGAGTGCGAACATCAGGAACGGCCTGGTATTTTATCCGATAACGAGATGACTGAATGACATTTTTTTTGCTGGCAGTCGAAGTCTTAGTCTCGCTGGCAGTCCTCTACCTTTTGATTCTGGCCGCAGTGTGCAAATTTAGCGTGTCCCCACCCCGTATGCCCCAATTTGTGACACCGGGGCTGATGGGCGAACAGAACGAGACCGTGACTATTGAAACGCCCGATGGCGAGAAACTTCGCGCGTGGTGGGTCCCTTGTGCTGGGAAGACGACGGTTGTGTTCGCCCATGGGTACTTCACTAACCGTTGTGAGTTCGTCCCATTTGTGACAAGGTTCAGAGACCGTGGCGCGAGCAGCTTGTTTTTCGACCATCGCGCTCACGGTACAAGCACCGGAAAGCGATGCACATTTGGAATTGAGGAGACCCTAGATGTCGCTTCAGCAGTCGCATGGGTCCAATCGAAGAGGCCCGACGACAAAATCGTGCTGGTTGGCAATAGCATGGGGGCTCTGGCTTGCGCCCTCATGTGTGCAAACGACCAGGACAAAATTGCCGCCCTTGTGCTTGACAGCCCTTATGCCATGGTGGCCGAAGGGGCTGCAGGTTGGTGGACATTCTTTGCGCGAGGCAGGTTTAAAGGATTTTTGAGACCAACGGCCATCTTTGGCCGGTTGTTCACGGGGGTTGATCTCAAGTCGATTGATCTTGAACCAGCATTGGAGAAAATTGAGTCGGTTCCGACTCTTATCATGTTTGGCTGCCATGACCCGCTCATCTCCCGCGAGAAAATGGACGCTTGCATCAAGGCTGCGGGCCCACTTGCTGAAGTCGTCTGGTTTTCTGATTCCAACCATGCCCGGGCCCGGTTTCGCGAGCCTGAACGGTACTCAGAGGCTCTATTCGGGTTCCTCGAGCGGCACGGTCTACTGACTGCGCCCGACAGTAGCAGAGAGCGATCTAGCGCTTGTGTGGCTAGAGACTCAGCTTCCTGCCGAATCGACCACGTAGAATCTTGACGAATGACTGTCACAGTCCTGGGAGCTGGAAGTTGGGGGACGGCCTTGGCCCTCGTCCTGGCTCGAAACGGCCACGACGTTAGAATCGTTGGCCGAGAGTCAGAGGCGCTAGGATCGTTGCGACTGGCCCGGGAGAACAGCCGCTACCTTCCAGGGTTCGTCGTTCCCGAAAACGTCCTGGTCGAAGACATCTCTGAGTCTGAGCCAGGTGGCGACATGTGCCTTATCGCCGTTCCAAGCGCGGCTGTCGACCAAATCTTGCCCTTCGTGTCCTCTTACGGCCTTGTGTCCATTGCAAGCAAAGGGTTTGCGCCTGGCCCGCTTCGCCTGCTTTCGGAAGTGGTCGGGGCCGCGTGTCCGGGCAGTGATGTTGTCACTGTTAGCGGACCAAACTTGGCTGTCGAGCTTGCACAGGGTGTCCCGACCGTCGCTGTGGCGGCCAGTCAGAACCCTTCAGCGGCCGACACAGTCCGTGAGACTCTGCATTGTCGAACGTATAGGGTCTACGTTTCAGATGATGTTAAAGGCGTCGAGATTGCAGGCTCACTAAAGAACGTGATCGCTATCGCAGCCGGAATGTCGGACGGACTTGGGTTTGGGGATAACACAAAGGGCGCGCTCTTGGCAAGAGGGATCAACGAAATGGCCAGGCTGGGCTTGGCCGTCGGATCCCGTATCGAGTCCTTTATGGGCATTGCAGGTGTAGGGGACCTGTATGCCACAGCGAACTCTAAGTTGTCCCGGAACTATAGGGTCGGCCACGGACTGGGGACTGGGCGGCCCTTGCGGTCTGTCCTCGAAGAAATCGGCCAGGTCGCCGAAGGCGTTTCAACCGCTGACATTGCCCTCCACATGGCTTCCGAGCTTGGTGTGGACATGCCAATCACGGACGTTGTCAAGCAAGTGATGAAAGGAACCCTGAAGCCTCGCGACGCGGTCTGGCTCCTTATGGAGCGTACGCCAAAGAGAGAAGGGCTTCTCGGAGTCTAACCGAGCAGAGAGCGTTGGATCTTAGCGACCGTCTTGGCCCCATCGAGCGAGCCGTCGGTCAAGTGGCTGACGATCCCGGTTCCGAACAATGCTGCCACCAATGTGTCGACGTCTGCAAACTGCGACCCTTTGAGGGCCTTGGCACCTGGGAGCGGGGTGGAGAATCCGGCAACCCAGGCATCCCACAGAACCTTGAGGCGTTTCTTGACCGCGGGATCGCCAATGGCAGCCGTAGATAGTCCGATCAGCACCTTCATGAAGCGGCTTTGTTTTCGGCAGTAGGCTTCGGCCAAGGCAAGCTCGTTTTCAAGACGCTCTGTGTCTGTTTCAGCCCCTTCCTGGAACCTTCCTCTGTCGGCCGCCAGAATATTCAGAGCAAAGTCGGCGATACCGCACAGCAAGTCTGACCTGGTCTTGAAATAATAATGCACTGTCGCGTGGTTGATGCCAATTTCTGTGGCGACTGTCCGGGCGTGCACACTTTCCAGCCCCTTGGCACCCATGAGGCCGTATGCAGTAGCCAAAATTTCGTGCTTTCTGTCCGCCATTTGGTTGATTTTGACCAAGTGGTTGGACAAGTGTCAAGAGCAAATGCCTGGGTCGGACACACTTGGGAGGGAAAAGGACTAAACTGTGCCGTGCAACCGTACCCGAGGACATGGGCCGATGTTGACTTGGCGAACCTGAGGCACAATTTGCAGGTTGTCCGGGCAAGAATGGACGACCCAGACGTTCTCGTCGCCCTTGTAGTCAAGGCGGACGCCTACGGCCATGGTCTTCTCGCAGTCGGCCGCTATGCGCTCAGAAACGGGGCCGACTGGGCGGCCGTGGCCACAGTGCAAGAAGGGATCGTGCTTCGAGATGCAGGAGTCGACGCTCCGGTGATGGCACTCTCGCCAATTCTAGACATCGAGGCGGAACAAGCCGTGTTTTATGGTTTGGACGTTTTGACCGAAAACCTCGAGACCGCAGTCGCGGTGGACAAGGCAGCCAAGTCGTTAGGGACAGTGGCACGGCTCCACCTAAAGGTTGACACAGGCCTCCATAGGTTCGGGTGCGATCCATCAGAGGCCCTACATTTGGCCCTAAGATTCAAGCAGCTAGAGAATGTCGAGCTAATCGGCATCGCCCAACACTTTGCGGATAGCTCTCGCGATCCGGACTTCACAAAGTTGCAGATCGACCGCTGGACAAGGACATTGGATGAGCTTGCCTCAAACGATGTGACGTTTAAGTACGTCCAAGCGGCGAACAGTGCCGGGGCCGTCAAATACCCTGAGGTGAGGGGCAACCTTGTTAGAATTGGGATCTTGGGCTACGGAATCGACCCGTTCGGTCTCCTGGACGGCGACAACAGGCCAGTTTTGTCTTGGACGGCCAGGTTGACAGCCCTGAGGAACGCAAAGGCAGGCGACCCTGTCGGTTACTCGGGCACACACAGGTTGTTGCGCGACAGCCGCCTGGCCACTATCGGTGCGGGCTACGGCGACGGATACCCACGGACATTGAGCAACAAAGGTCTCGTCGACATCCGCGGCCACCTGGCACCTGTCGTCGGGCTCGTTTGCATGGATCAGATCATTGCAGACGTGACAGACGTCCCTGATGTCGTCATCGGGGACGAAGTCAAGCTGATTGGTGGCCTCGTTAACGTCCCGATGCTCGCGATGAAAGCCGACACGAACTCGCACGAAATTGTGACCCGGATCATGTCTCGTGTGCCTCGTCGCTATCACTATTGATGCTTCAAGAAGGTAAAGTTTCTCTGGCCCAAGGAGGGGTCAAAACATGTTTCCAGAATGGACTTGGATCATTGGCTTCTGGATAGGGGCCGCAGTCGGTAGCTTTCTGAACGTCGTCATCTATCGTGTTCCTCGCGGGCTCTCTGTGGCAAAGCCCACTCACAGTTTTTGTCCAAAGTGCAAATCCCGGCTGACGGCCCTTGATTTGATTCCCATTCTGAGCTGGTTGTTCTTGGGAAGCAAGTGCCGGCACTGTAAGGCCCCAGTGAGCAGTCGTTACTTTTGGGTCGAAGTCATCAATGCGTCGCTTTGGGCAGCAATTTGGTGGCAACAACTTTGTCAGGCCAACCCTGTTGTGATCGCCTCGATCGACAAGGGCCATGACCTGGAGATGTACGGCGACCCAGTACGGGCCATAGCTTATATGTTGTTCGCAAGCGCTCTTGTCGCCGCGATATTTACCGACCTGGCCCACTATATCATTCCCGATCAAATCAACGCATTCTTGCTTTTTGTCGGGTTGGCTATGAATGGAATCATGATTGCCCAGAACCGGGCGGAAGCTTGGGCTTGGGGGATACCCGCCTCTATTGCTGGCGCATTGACTGGCATAGGCGTGCTGTGGGGGATAGCCTTTCTGGGTCGGATCGCTTTTCGAAAGGACGCCATGGGCCACGGCGACATCAAGATGGCCCGTGGCATAGGTGCAGTCCTCTTCCCATTTTTGTCCTTGGTCAGCTTCGGTGTCGCAGTCGTTTTCGGGGCCGTCACAGGTCTGTTGGTCGTCGTGCTCCGAAAAGTGCTACCGACACAACCGGCCCAACCCGAGGAGGAGGGCGACGAGCCTTATGAACCTGAGTCTATTGGAAGCCTTTTCAAGTGTGGGCTAGGTTATTTGCTTTGTGTAGATGTGATCGGGCTGCTCTTCCCCAAGCTCTATGAGTCCTGGTTTGGAGAAGACCCGTATGCCATCGAAGAATTTGAAGAGGAACCTCAGGTAGAACTGACTATGATTCCCTTTGGGCCGTCATTGGCGGCAGGGGCTTTGGCAGCTGTTTTGTTCGCAAAACCATTGACGAGCCTGGTCGAAAATTACTTTAGGTCTATTTACGGGGGAAATTGACGGAACATTGGCTGCCGTAAGGCAGTCCTAAACAAGGACAGGGACAGGGTCACATGCGTCTCAAGAAAGCTTTTACACTCATAGAACTGCTGACAGTCATCGCGATCATCGCGATTTTGGCGGCAATCATCTTTCCGGTCTTCGCCAAGGCTAAGGAAGCTGCTTTTCGAAGCGGTGACCAGTCCAACATGAACGCCTTGCGTTCTGCGTTGCAGCTGTACCGGGTCGACCAGGGCGGCTATCCGCCAGCATTGCTCGGCTACGTCACGACCTACACTCCTGGCGGGACCGATATCATCCCTGCAGACTTGCTCAAAGGGTTCCTCTACCCCAAAAGAGTCGATTCTATTTATGTTTTCAAACCTGCTCTCAACCGAAATAAGATGACCGACACGACGACCGCATTCTGGCCCGCCCCGGATCAGTCGGCGGTCGGCCAGCGACCGATTGTGGACACGAACGGGGACGGCAAGGTCAATGGCCAAGACGACATCCTCGGGGCCCGCCAAGCCTATGGCGCTGCCGCCGACCCACCTGTCTGTGACGAGTACAAGCCCTGTACAAACACCCAGAACCAGAAGCTCTTCTATATGGTCGACGGTTATGACGTGTCTGAAAAGCGGCCCCCTGCTGGGCGGTACGAACTCCGATATGCCCTCTTTTGGACAAATTTTGCAATTGGAAATGGCAACGGGTTTGGTCAGGGTTCTTCGTCTGACGACCCTCGCCAGCTAGGCTACAGTGAGCCGCCGGACACGACGCCGATCACCTGGAACGCTTACTTCCGCGACCATGATGGACAAGGCAAGCCCGTCCCAGCCCGAAAAGACATCGTGCTCTTTTTGGGGGGAGGAGCCCGGCCGTACGCCTCCAACATGGTGAGCGACATGGCGTGGAGAATCATGCCCTGACAGGCCAGTAGTCAATTTACAGAGGCAATTTATGCGCGTTCGAACTCAAAAAGGCACCTCTCTAGTAGAGATCCTGGTGGTCATCGTCATCTTCCTTGTTGGAATACTGGCGATAGTCCAAGTGTTTCCACCCGGCCTCGCCGTCTTGAGGACGAGCCGCAACAATACAATGGCGGCCCAACTCGGTGAAGCCGAATCGCAGAGGATCTTAGGCCGAAGCGGCCAACTTCCAGAAATGATCGTCCCGGTCACATACATCCAACTTTCGGGTGGTGGCGTGCAGGTCAAGATCGACCCGAACCGTCTGCCTTCCGATCTCATGCCTCCACGAGATGCGAACCAGCCCGGCCGGATCGACGCAAACGGTGACGTGCTTCTTGGCGGGACCAGACTGGCTAATTGGCAGAGGGTGAGCGGTGCCAACCTGTTCACTCGGGTCATCGGCGAGAGCACTGTCGTCCCCGCTCCTAGGCAGATCCCGGGCCTCAATGGCGGTTTCGGCGGCGTATACACGATGGCTTTCGGGCCTGCTTACTTTATTCCGACTGCCCAAGGTGTCGGCGTCGACGGGGTCGTCAGCGTCTACGGGAACGACTATGTGCGGCTCAATGGCAACAGAGAGGCGAACAGGCCAAACCCCTTCCGCAGTCGCGAGGGAGAGTTCTATTTTGTCTCTGGCGACGAGACAGACGACACCAATTTCCCTGGAGAAGACCAGATCTGGGTAGCTCCTTCGTCTGGAAGAAAGTTTCGGATATCGATGAGCTTCGCCTATGACAACAGCACATCGGTGAACCAGTTCGACGTCATTCTACAGACCGACTTCACAAATGGCCCGACGGTCTATGGAGTGCAGGCAGGCAACTATTGGGTCATCTCGTTGCAAAAACTCATCGCGCAGCAAGACATTTATGGAAACAGCAATTTCCAAGAATCCGGGTACCGCTACACTGACTTCGGCTCACTAAGGCTGCAGAGGGTCTATGAGGAGATTCCGATCGGTCAAGCATTTTCGGCGAACGACCCCTACGAATATAAAGTTCTCGGAACCGGCCAGGACCAGGGCGGCAGCGGCTTCTGTCTCGGTAGCCTCCTGTTCAACCCGACCGGCTACAGCACCCGGGTCAGGTCTGCACAAAGCAACAATGAAGCGCTCCTCGCTCGAATGGACTATGCAGTTTTCGATTGGCGGCTCATTAAGGACGAGTTCCGTGTGCCGACCAGTGAGGTCGTCGCAGGACGTCTTGCGGACAAACCAGTCAAGCTGATTTTGAACTCGATCAAGACGTTTAGGGGCGGCCCGGACAACAGGCAAAATACGGGGCTTGGACTGAACACCCCCACCATCGCACCTCTCGGCAACGGGCTGACTGACGACGCAGTGGTCGTAGACATCGACACAGGGGCCGTGATTCTTGGCAACTTGCCAGGCAACGCCTTGAGCGGTTGGTGGATGGACAAGTCGCTGGGCAACATCACTTTCCACGACGTGGACAACGACCCTTCTAATGGGCTTTCGGTCTACATGTCGTTCCCAACTGGCGACCCGAACAATCCATGGGGCGCGAGGAGGTTTGTACCTGACGTGACCCGGCGT
>JAEURO010000033.1 GCA_016788345.1 Chthonomonadaceae bacterium | reverse complement strand
CGTTCCTGGGAACCCGGTTTCTAGCGAGGCCCTCAGAGTTTTGAGCGACCCGGTTGGACACGATCCACAATCAACCTTCGTTTCGAAATCTTTGCTCAAGTTTGCTGAGGATAACGAGGTCAACCTTGTCGCTTGCCTTCCAGACGAAGTCGTCACGTCTTTAGCAAGGTCAGCCTTTGCTGACCGGTCGTCAGGTGAGTCGTTCAAGGCCCTCGCCCATGCAAATGTCAAGTGCGGTCTAAGTGATGGTTGGCTAACGCTGACTCCAAGCGACAGGCTGAAGGCGCTTGATGCACAAATGAACAGGGCAGCCACCCGTCCATTACTTTCCGCTAGCGCGGCCAGGGGCTATTCTCGGCTCCATGAGATTGCCAAATTCTGGCTTAATCTTGGTAACTACCCAAGTCTAGAATGCTTTGCGGTCAAGACCCTGAGGATCATCGACCCGTTCGCTTGGCAAGATTTGCAGTCGACTGCCTTTAACAACGGAAGCCTTCTTCAGTTCCTCGGAACTCTTCCCGAGTCGAGCCTCAACGGTCAAAGAGCCGAACTTTCTTTTTTGATGGGGACCATGACCCAGCCCCAAAAGGGCTGTTTAGAGCGACTCATCTACGGGGCGTCAGCCCAAGCTCCCATGCTGGGTGAGGGCGTCATGATGATGGTTGGCACGTCGATTGGCGGCGGCCCTGGCCATGGCTTGCCAAAAGCAGGACTAGGCGACGAACCGACTGAAGTCTTGCCAAACGGTCTCCCCGGTGACGGGATCTTAAGCATCAAGCTCGAACAAAAAGAAGTGGTCCGCGCCGAAGTCAAAGGAAAGCGTGGTGGCCCGTTCTTGACAGCTGGCCAGTACGGGGCTTTGGAGTCGATGCGTACAGACAAAAACCTCTCTGAAATGAATGAGAAGATGCCCCAGTATGACCTTTTCACACCCGGCAGCTCTTTTCAAATCACAGTTAACGCCAAATACCTCCCGAAGGTCACTAGGCAGTCCGCTTATACAGACGCTTGGACTTTACAAGGAGCAAAGACTGTCGGCATGCAGGGGTTAGACCCGAAGTTTCTTGAAGCTGCCAAAAAGGCCCAAGAAGAGATGATGTCGCATCGCTTCCGAATCGGTGGCGAAGTGCCCCCAAGCCGATGAACTGACAGCCCGGCACTGCCTCCAGACTTAGAGTAAAACTGAGGCATGCCGGGCCACCCCACTTGGCGACCTGAAACCATTCTGCAGCATCTAGGCGAGGAGTCGAAAACTAAAGGAGCGGTCGTTCCTCCACTCTTCCAAAACTCGACCTTTGTTTTCGACACTTGGGACGAGTTCACTGCCGCCTCCACCCATCAAGTCGGCGGCCCCTATCACTACAGCCGGATGACAAACCCGACCTGCGAGATCGCCGAAACAAAGATCGCCGCTCTCGAGGGGACTGAACGGTGCAAGCTGTTCGTGAGCGGAATGTCGGCAATCACAACAGCCATCCTTGCGAGCGTCAGAGCTGGATCTCACGTAGTCTGCGTGGATGCTTGTTACGGACCGACGAAGCAGTTTGTGTCCGACTACCTCAGTAAGTTTGGAGTCACGACGACGTTTGTTGTCGGTGAAGACCCTCAGGAAATCTTCGATGCATGCCGGCCTGAGACGAGCTTGATCTACCTTGAGTCGCCCACAAGCATTGTTTTCCGCATGCAGGACTTAGAGGCGATCGGAAAGTTCGCGAAGGAGCGAGGCATCGCCACAGCCATTGACAACACATATTCTTCACCCTTGTACCAAAACCCGGCCAAATTTGGAATCGACTATGTTTTGCACACTGGCTCCAAGTATCTTGGCGGGCACAGTGACCTCATAGCCGGGGCCTTGTGCTGCAGCGAAGAAAAGATAAACGAGATCATGGTCCACGAGCTGCCAGTCCTAGGACACGCCCTTCCCCCCTTTCCGGCTTGGCTTATCGCTAGATCCTTAAGGACGATACACCTAAAGCTGAGGGCTGTTTGTGAGTCTACGGCCCATGTGGCGAACTGGTTGTCCGGCCGGCCAGAAGTCGACAAGGTCTTTTATGCCGGCGCGGACGACCACCCCCAAAAGGCCTTGCGCGACAAACAGATGAGTGGTTTTCCTGGCCTGGTCACGTTTCGCCCCCGTCGACAGGACGAGACATGGCTAAGAAAAATGACGGAGTCCACCCGCCTATTCCGTCTCGGAGTCAGTTGGGGCGGTCATGAATCGCTCATCGTCCCGCTAGAGTTTCAGGCGCTGGATTGGAGTTCCAAGTCCTGGCTTGTCCGGCTCTACTGCGGCTTAGAAAATCCACTAGATCTGACAGACGATCTTTCGCAAGCGTTCAATTTAGCCGGCGAGTAGACGGGTCACGGTTTCGTCGGCGAGTTCGAAGTGCATTGAATCCTCTTTTGAAAACCCCGCTCCCCAGTACCAACCCTCTGCATGGAAGAAGCGATAGAGTCGAAGCAATCCGACTTGACATAGGCCGTCTTGCCGACCATCGACTTGACTTCCAAAGTGGAGATCGATCGCCGTGCCCCAAGAGTGGTTCGAGGGCTTTGAGCGAGAACCCCGCACCAGGCGAACGCACAACATCCCTGCGGACTTGACCTGATCATAAACCTCGGGGTCGCCTGCCTTCGCTGCTTGCAGCACTCGCTGCAGAGAATTGACTGCGACATCGAGCCCAGTCACTTTGAACGGTCCAACGTCTTTTGTCACTATCCTCTTCTTGAGTTCGCGGTGGGTGACAGGTTGGCAGTCAGTACCAAGCGATTCGCGGGGCGACCCAAGCAACCTGGTCAAAGTCACGGGCTTGCACGGCGACAGCCCAGTGTTGAAACTCGACTTGGAAGGAAGTGACACCAGCTTGCTTAACTTGAGATCCATCACTCTCGGGCGCCCGCCCGGGACGAAAGTCAACCTTTGACAGAGGGCTGGCCTCTCCGCGCCATAATCTATGATCCATGGTGACCCTGCAAGAGTTGTTTCGCAAACTCCAGGACTACTGGTCGGCCCAAGGTTGTGCGGTCTTGCAGCCCTACGACATGGAGGTCGGAGCAGGCACCAGCCATCCGGCTACGGCCCTTCGGTGCCTCGGCCCTGATTCTTGGAACGCTTGCTACATCCAACCAAGTCGAAGGCCTGCAGACGGACGGTACACAAAGAACCCGATGCGGAACCAACGATACTATCAGTTCCAAGTCATCCTGAAACCTTCTCCCGAGAACGTTGTCGACCTTTACATGGAGAGCCTTAACTCTATTGGGTTTGACACGTCAAAGAACGATGTCCGGCTGGTTGAGGACGACTGGGAGAACCCCTCGCTAGGCGCAGCTGGAGTCGGATGGGAGGTCTGGTTAGATGGGACCGAAATCAGCCAATTCACTTATTTTCAGCAAATGGGAGGGATCGAATGCAAACCCGTCTGCGCCGAAATCACTTATGGCCCAGAGCGTTTAGTCCTCATGCTCAACAAGCAGGTTTCGATCTGGGAAGACCTGCGATGGAACGATAAGTTAACGTACAAAGATATCGAGTTTGACCAAGAAATGCAGAACAATGTGTTCAATTTTGAAGTCGCTTCGACTGATTTCCTTTTCCAGCTCTTTGAGAGTTATGAAGCGGAAAGCAAACGAGTCATCGAATCTAAAGTTTATTGGAACTCCGAACAAGGAGTTCTGACGTCGGTCGAACAAGAAGGCGGCGGAGGCAAAAGTTACTCGCTTGTCTATCCTGCATTCGACCTTGCCCTCAAGTGCAGCCATGTTTTTAACCTGCTCGACGCTAGGGGGGCCGTGAGCGTGACTGAGCGGGCAGCCTACATTAACAGGGTCAGGGCCAGAGCACGGGCATGTTGTCTACGGTATGTCGATCAGTGTCAAGCAGAATTGCTGTAGTTTAATTCTTGGCTAGAGTCTTGGTTCATAAGGTTCCGAAATTATGTCAGAAGAACTCGTTTTCTTAGGACATAAACATGGTCACACTTGGACTTATTGCCGCACTATCACCACTTTTTACAACTGACTCGAATGCAGTTGCCCTAGCAGCTTTGGACGCGCTCAAAACTGGTAATCAACGATTCGTTTCGGGCCAACTTTTGCATGGCAACCAAAACCCTGATCGCAGGGCTGAAGTCGCCAAGGGCCAAAAGCCGTTTGCAATGGTCCTCACCTGCGCTGACTCAAGGCTCTCTCCAGAGATCATCTTTGACCAGGGGCTAGGAGACCTGTTTGTTGTCCGAGTAGCCGGAAATGTCGCAGACGCAAATGGTATGGCAAGCCTGGAGTACGCCACAGAACACTTGGGTTGTCAGCTCCTGATCGTGCTCGGCCATGAGCGGTGTGGAGCAGTCAAGGCAGCTCTAGACACGTTTCAGCCGGCACCAAAGCATGAGAAAGCTGTCCATGGCCACGCGGCAGAAGCCCACGAGGGGTTTATTCCCGGCTTGCTCCATCATATCTATCCAGCTGTGGCCAAGGCGCAAGGTATGTCGGGAGACAAGCTAGATAACTCGATATTGTGCAATGTCGTCCAATCTGTTTCTGCTGTCACGAAGGCAAAACCTTTCGCCAACTGGGTTGCATCGGGAAGACTGACAGTCGTCGGGGCCGTCTATGACCTGGATTCTGGCAGCGTGAAGATGTTGACTCAGTCGCAAACGAAACCTGGCTCGTCGCACGTTGAAGTCCATAAGAACTGACAGGAAGCATCGGTCCTGCAGTCCAAGCCTGGACAGCAGGACCAACCCACTCACACCCCCGCTGTAAGCGAGTAGAGCGCTTCGTATTTCTTGGTGATCCCATCCACATAGGGCCGAGCGTCTAGGGCGCGGCCAGTGACTCTCGTCATGAGTTCGGCAGGCGGATACTTTTTGCCATGCCGATAGACCTTGGACTGAAGCCACTCCAGGATCGGCGTAAAGTTGCCAGCCGACATGAGGGCATCGACGTCCCCCAAGTCTTTACATAGCTTTTCCCAAAGTTGGTAACTCAAGATGTTCCCCATAGAATAGGTTGGGAAGTAACCGATCGAACCGGCCGACCAATGGACGTCCTGTAAACACCCTTCTGCATCATTTGGAGGAGTGATTCCCAAGTACTCTTCGTACTTGCTGTTCCAAAAGTCTGGGAGGTCTTTGACAGCAATTGCTCCGGTCAGTAGGGCACACTCGACTTCATAGCGGACCATGATGTGCAGGTTGTAGGTGACCTCGTCCGCCTCAACCCTGATGAGGGACGGCTCAACCTTGTTGATTGCCTTATAGAATTGATCGAGCGGCACGTCCGGAAAACTCGGGAACGCAGCTTTCAACTTGGGCAGGTACCGTTGCCAGAAGGCTCTCGACCTTCCGACTATGTTTTCCCAAGTCCGGCTCTGGCTCTCATGGATCCCCAAGGAGACTCCACCTGCCAAAGGACTCATGTCCCATTCACCTGGCGAGCCCTGCTCGTACATACCATGCCCGGCCTCGTGTAGGGTGCCAAAGATCGCTGACGCCAGGTAGGGCTTGAACCGAGTAGTCAGTCGAACGTCGTTCACAGAAAAATTGGTGCAAAACGGATGTGCTGCCGTGTCTTGACGTCCGCGGTCGAAATCAAACCCCACGTCCTTCGCCAACATTTCGGTAAAGCCGGCTTGGGCTGTATCTTCCCATTGGCCGTAGAAGATGCTGTCGTCAGGTTGTTCGCCCGACTCCTTGATCCGCCGGACGAGTTCGACCAAGGGCAATTTGATCATCGAGAACATTGAATCCCACCCTGCCTTGGTCGCACCTTCTTCATAGAGGTCTGTCAAGGCGTCATATACGTGGTCGGTGTAACCTAGGTGCCCGGCTTCCTCCCTTGCGATGCCAAACATGTCTTCCAGAACTGGGGCGAACAGGTTGAAATCATTGGTCTGCCGGGCCCTGACCCACGTCTCATGCCCTAGGGCCGAAAGCCGCATCTTTTTCTCAACCAACTCGGCCGGAATCTTGGTCGCTTGGTCAATCTCCCTCTTGACCACCCTAAGCATGGCGGAATCGTCCTCGTTCGCACATTCCGAGACCGAGTCCTGGACAAGCCTTTGGGTCTCATCACTTGTGAACATTTCGTGTGCGAGGCGACTGAGTATGCCTTGATGCTGGGCTCTCGCTTCGGCGGCCCCATGCGGCATAAAGCACTGATGGTCCCAATCCATCAAGGCGTTCGCCATGTTTATCGCGTTGATTTCAGCCAATCGGGTCTTCAAATTTTGCAGTCGTGACATGTCGTGTATCCTACCAAGGCATTAGAAGTGCGACCGAATGTTTCGGGCACTTTGGGTCGTCTTAATCTACGTGAGGATAAATTGAGAGGTTTATTTGCAATAACCTTCGCTTTGACATTACTGGCAAGTGCCTGGTCCCAGCCCGATCCAAACGAATCGAAGGCACGCGCGGCTTTGTCAAAAATCGACGAGTACAAGGCTCCGGTCTACGATGAGCCGACAGGTGACGCTGATTACAAGCGGATTTATGTCATTGGTTATCTCCGGTATTTAGAAAAACGGAACGAAATGATCTGGGAATTTGTCCAAGAGTTTCCTGGACACGAGCGGTCCAAGCCCCTTATGGAAGAATATTTCACCAACCTTGGTGGAGGCACGTCGCCTGCTATCAACGAAAGGGTCGATAAGGCGGTGCTCGACATCGACACCATAATCCTCCATTCGCCTGCCGATTGGGTCAAAACGATGGCCAGCTACTACCGGGCCTACTACAACTTGTGCAAAGTCCTTAACCGCCTCAGGTTCTTAGACAGCGTGGAAGCTCCAGCTGACGATAATGAACGAAGGCAGGTCATTCAGTTCGGCCTCGCCTTGATTGGCGAATTCACGACGGCGTATCCGCAAGAAATCAGGGCTGTGAGGTTATTGGACTTGCTCGCAGAATCTTGCCACGACCCAGTTTCGGCTAGGGCGCTCTATGCCCGCATCTTGGCCGACTATCCCGGCCACCCCAACAAAACCCTTTATGAAGGCAAGATGCGGCGCGAGGACAAGCTTGGAGAACCGTTCGAGATGACATTTGAGGACGCACTGTCCGGCGACCAGGTCGACATCAAAGACTACGCAGGAAAAGTCGTTCTTGTGGTCTTTTGGGCAAAGTCTGTACCGGTCTGCGAAAAACTCATGGCGGAGGTCAAGAGGCTATGGTTCCGCTATCAGCACGAAGGCCTGGAGGTCATAGACGTCAGTCTTGACTCAGTTACCGGCGGTGGCAAAAAAGCGTACAACGACTTCGTAAAGGATCATAAGTTGGAATGGAAGCACTATTTTCAGGGCTCTGGCCTGGATTCTGAGTTTTCAAAGAGTTGGGGCGTCAACTCTCTTCCAACTTGGTTCCTTGTCGACCGCAAGGGTAACTTGAGGCACACTGACGCCGCGAAGAAGCCTGAGGACAAGATCAAAGGGCTCATCAAAGAGTCGGAAATGACTCGGCGATAGGCAAAAGCTAAAAAATTTTCCATGTTTGACCGATGATAACAACCAGCAAGCTTGCGGGAGTCACGCGAGCCGGAGTTGGAATTGAGTCTCAAGGTCAATACGAATGTTTCGGCGCTGGTCGCCATGCGGCATCTCAACGATGTCGATGCGATGTTCCAGGGGTCAGTCACCCGGTTGAGCACTGGGTTGCGAATCAACTCCGCCGGCGACGATCCGGCCGGGCTCATCATAAGTGAAGGGTTTCGAAGCCAGATCAAAGGTATCGACCAAGCCAGTCGGAACGTGCAGGACGCCGTAAACATGGCCAAAACGGCCGAGTCGTCATTGCAAGAAGTGTCGAAATTGCTATTGGACATTCGCGCACTTGCGGTCCATTCGAGCAACACCGCAACAGTCGATTCGAACCAATTGCAGGCCAACCAGCAACAGATCAAGAACGTCATCGACTCCATCAACCGGATCGCCCAGCAGACCGCTTGGGGGACCAAGAAGCTTCTCAATGGATCTGCTGGGGTCCAAACCGCAGTCACCCAATCGTCGTTGGTGGCCAGCCTCTACCTTGGCCCAGAATTCAACGGGTTTCCCACCGGCACTGGCAACGTGACGATCCAACGCACCACCGCTGCGACCCAAACGACTACGGGTGCCCTGTCCACAACCTTTGCAAATGGTTCGGCCCCCGTCAACGCAGGCACATTCGTTATCAATGGTCGCTCATTCACCGTTCAAAGTGGCACAACCGTAGACCAATTAGTCCAACAAGTCAATCTGCAGTCTGCCGAAACTGGCGTGACCGCCGCACTTGTCCCTTCTGCCGGGAATTTCGCGGTCAGCTTGACTTCGACCAAGTTTGGGTCAAAGTTTCCCATCAATTATCTTGAGACACAGGACATCTTGAACGGGGGCAACGGGGCGACGCCGGCTGTCGGCACGAACGCCGTCTTCACCATGTCTGCACCGACGACCAATGGAAACCAAACCGAGACCTTCACTGGGGGCCAAGGCCCGGACGCAGACGGTTTGACCTTGACGTCACCAAGTGGCAACCGTCTCGTCGTGACACAGATCGGCAATGCCACGGCCGGCGCCCAAACGATCGGGCAAGTCACAGTCGGATCCATGCGGTTTCAGATCGGGGCTCTGTCTGACCAATCTGCGCTCTTCTCCATCCCTTCGATCTATGCCGACACCCTGGGCACGTCTTCGATACCAGGGCTCAACCTTTCCTTGATCGACGTCACAAACCAACAAGGCGCGACGAACGCTATGAAGGTCATCGATGAAGCCGTGTCCCAAGTCGCCACATTACGTGGCAATCTTGGGTCATTCCAAAAGAACTTCTTGGAATCGACTGCCCGCTCGCTCGATGTCGCCCACGAAAACCTTCAAGCTTCAGAAAGCCAGATCCGGGATGCAGATATGGCGATGGAGATGTCCGAATACACTCGAGTCCAGGTTTTGCGTCAGAGTGGAGTGGCAGTACTGTCGCAGGCCAACCAAGCCCCACAGGCTATCCTACAGCTCTTAAACGGCAGATAAGCAAAAAGGTACGGCAAGTCCCTGACCAGCCGGTCTGCAGATCGGAGAAGGCGTCACAATGGTGGCATGATGGTGCCCTTCCGATGAGACGAGCTATGGGAAAAGGGCTATCCCAACTCTTGGACGTCGAATTGGAACCAGGGGCGCAAGACATACCTCTCTCGCAGATTTCGGCAAACGCCTGTCAGCCGCGAAAGCGATTCGATGACGGTTCGCTTGAAGAACTTGCCCAGTCCATCCGGGAGCACGGGGTCATCCAGCCCCTGATTGTCCGGCCAACGACCGCAGGAAGGTACGAAATCATTGCTGGGGAACGGCGGTTCCGGGCCGCACAGTTGGCTGGACTTCGATCCGTTCCAGTGGTCGTCCGGAACGCCAACGCCCAGACAACGCTAGAGCTAGCAATCATAGAAAACGTTCAGCGGGTCGACATCAGCCCAATTGAAGCGGCAAACGCCTATGCTGTCCTTTCCAAAGAGTTCGGCCTAACTCAGGAGGAGATAGCCAGCAAAGTAGGCAAATCTCGGACCGCTGTCACTAACCTGCTGCGGCTGCTAAAACTGCCTAACGATGTGCTGGAAGCGATTGACGACGGAAGGATATCAGAAGGGCATGGCAGGGCTCTCTTGGCACTTAAAGACCCTTCCCATGCGGTCAGGCTTCTGAACCGGATTGTCGAAGATGGACTTTCTGTCCGCCAGGTCGAAGACATGGTCGCCGGGCGGCCCGCAGCCAAGCGGTCCCAATCCCCTAGATCTTTGCCCGACCCGGATTGGGAAAAAGTCCGTGACCGAATTTCAGAACACCTGGGGGCTAATGTCCAGCTGAACCGTAAGAAGCGTGGTGGCCGGCTCGTCATCGAGTTCTTCTCCGATGACGAGATGGAGAGCCTGCTGGGCCGCATGGGACTCAACTTCTAAGTGTCATAATAGTTGTCCGTGCGGCGACGTAGCTCAGTTGGTTAGAGCGAACGGTTCATACCCGTTAGGTCCGCAGTTCAAGTCTGCGCGTCGCTACCATCCCCTTATCCGGCCATGGATCTTGGCAAGCTTCTCGAATCCTCCGGTGCAATCCTCCGGGGGCATTTTGTTTTGACGTCGGGACGACATAGTGACGTCTACTTTGAAAAATTCAGAGTTCTCGAGCGCCCAGACGTACTGTCGGCACTTTGCGCTGAAATCGCCGCACGATTTTCTGACACTGGAGTCGAAGTCGTGGCAGGGCCAACGACAGGGGGCATCATCATTGCCTTTGAGGTCGCCCGCCAAATGGCACTTCCAGCACTGTACGTAGAGTCTGAAAACGGACAAAAATCCCTTCGCCGAAACGCCTCGATCGAACCTGGTCAAAAGATACTTGTTGTGGACGACGTGCTGACCACGGGCTTGAGTGTTCGAGAGACCGTTACGGCACTGGAGCGCTTGGGAGGAGTTGTCACAGGAGTAGGTGTTCTGATCGACCGGTCAGGAGGAACCTGTGACTTTGGCGCACCCTTGTTTTCTGCGTACACGGTGTCTGCAGAAAGCTATCCACCGGAAAATGTCCCAGACTGGCTCGCAAGTGTCCCAGTCACAAAGCCAGGCACACGCAAGTCCTGAACCCAAATATTGTTTTTTTGAACCGTCACCTGGCGGCTTTTGAAGGGGCAAATCCGTCCAAATTACAGACAATCTTATGTTACATTTACTCGCTTAATCTGACGAAGCTACAGCGGCAGCTGCCGCTGGCCTGCTCGGTGGTATGGTCGGCCTGTACTTTATTTTCGGTTTGATTTCCTATGTCGTCATGGGCTTTGCCTTGATGACACTGGCCAACAAGACCGGTCATAAGGACAAGAACTTCTGGGGATGGATCCCGATACTCAACGTTCTTTTGATGCTGGAGATCGCAGAACTCCCACTATGGTACATCCTGTTGCTTTTGGTTCCTTGCGTGAACGTCGGGGTCATCATTTACACTTGGTGGCGAATTGCCGAAAAGCGAGGAAAGCCGGGCCCGGCCGCTATTGGGCTCATCGTGCCGGTAGTCGGCTTCTTCATTGTTCTTTGGATCGCGTTTTCAGACTAGGCTGGAGTAACTACTCTTAGCGAAGCGGGAACGATCTCGAATGTGACTGGGGTCGTTCCCGCGACGTCTCCGTCCAAATGGAACTTTGTCGCCGGAATAGCGACAACCTTTATGACTTTTCCCCGGGCTGACTCGACTTTCGGATGAGCCAAGTGTTCTCCTTTGTAGATGAGCCCCATGAGTTTCGACAGTTCGCCCAGCGAAACGTCATGGCCCCAGACCACATCGAGCCATCCGTCCGACAAGTCGGCGTTAGGCAAGACCTTCATTCCTGCCCCGTAATACATGGCTGGGCCGCACGCCAAGAGGAGGAGGTTTCCAACTTCTCTCAATTGCCCGTCAATGTCGATGGACGCGTTCGTGCCCTTGTACCGGGCAAAGGTTTTCAATATTGACAAGTAATAGCGGATTTTTACAGGCAGCCTGCGCATCATTGGCCCGGGCGTGTTGAAAGTTGTCATGACTTCTGCATCAAAGCCACATCCGGCGACATTGACAAAACTCCGGTTCCCTGGCGCCTTAGCAGTGTCAACGACCTTTGTTTGCCCTTCAAAGGCTAAACGGGCAGCTTCAAGCACGCTCGTGGGTGAATTCAGGCTCCTAGCGTAATCGTTGCCTGTTCCGGCAGGGACAATCGCTAAAGCGACTTCAGAACCGATCAAAGCGTTCGCGACTTCGCTGACAGTCCCGTCTCCTCCAACGGCGGCGACTACGTCGCACCCATCCTCGACTGCTTGTCGGGCGGCTTCGGTTCCGCCTCCCGGATGGTGAGTCAAGTAGCCTTGTGCTTCGGGAATCTCAAGGGAAACCTCCTGCCATGCGGAGAACGCCCTACCATTTCCCCCCAGGGGATTGACGACAAATCCAACTTTAGGCATTCAGGAACTCGAAGGCTGTCTCGCGGATCGTCATCCAAGCCCCATACGAAAAGGAGTGACTTTCGCCAGGAAGCTCCACGTAGCGGACATGGTGTCCACACGACTCAAGATGGGAGGCCAAGTCACGCGACTGAGACACTGGCACGATGTCGTCACTGTCTCCGTGGACCAGCAAGTATCGACCTTGGGCCAAATTGACATAGCTGCTTGGACTAGCTTTGCGCCATCGCGCCTCATTTCCAGTAAAAGGGCAATCCATAAACTGCTCCAAGAATTGTAGGGACAAGTTGTCGGCCGAGAGGTCGGGATTGGACATGTCTGTTATCGGGCAGACTGCGACCACGGCGTTCACTCGACAGTCGCCGTCAATTGTGTCACCGAACGACTCTGGACACATACCCAACATCAGGGCCAAGTGGCCGCCCGCACTGTTGCCCATCGCATAGATCCGTGCGGGATCGACCGCCAAGGCAGGTGAAGTTTGCCTGGCAAACCTCACGAACGCTTGACAGTCCGCCACTGGCACCGGGAACGGGTAAAGAGGGGCCAGGCGATATTCGATGCACGCGCATGCAAAGCCTTTTGAGGCCATCCAAACGGCTTCCTCCCGGTACATCGTTTTGTCGCCACTGATCCATCCTCCGCCGTGCAAAAAGACGACAAGCGGAAACAGTCCCTCGCCATCCGGTCGGATGAAATCAAATGACAATATGCCTCCATCGACAGGGTAGCGCTGGTCACGAAGGACGACCATAGGGCACACGTTTTACCCTTGGATTTGGCGCGGCTGTCTGTGTCCTGAATTTATCGAGCCATAATTCCTTATGCGCCGCGGGTTCACGTTGATCGAGCTATTGGTCGTCATCGCAATAATCGCAATCTTGGCGGCGATACTCTTTCCTGTTTTCGTACAGGCCAAAGAGGCGGCTAAACAGACGAATTGTTTGTCGAACGCAAAACAAATCGGCCAGGCCCATACGCTTTACTTAGGCGACAACGATGATACGCTCATTGTGATCAACGACGTGACTAACCAACCTGCAAGCGATGGCTGGACGGGAAAACTGAACTCATACGTCCGCACCCGTACTAAATCGGACCTAGGGGTCTTCAGGTGTCCGTCATCACGCTATCAGTTCGGATTTGTTTTCAGCGCTTGGGCCATGTCCTTCCCCAACGGCCGGCTCCGCGACGACGGTGGCAACACCGTGATCAGCCAAGGGTTGAAGAACGAAGGGATGTTTCCCGAGAGTGCGAAGGCCATTATCGCTTTTGATGTCGGACGCCGTAACGGCCAAGAAGCCAGGCGGGGAGACACCCAAGGATGCAGCTATCGCGGTTCATACGACGACCCCACCGCCGGCGACCCGGACATCACGAACGAAAACGCCATTGAACCAGACCCACAGGCCAGGTTCAACGACCCTGACTCTAACATCTCTTACCGCAGGACGGGATGGTACTGCGCTCCGGCTTGCTTATGCATGACAACGCCCGCGAATGGGTCAGAACGGGGCAAGGAGCTCTTTGGGAGCCATCGCAAAGGACACACTGTGGTCTTTGCAGACAGCCATGCTAGAAAATGGTCGGCCTGGCCAGCGGGAGAACCGCCCAGGCTCGGGTATTGGCTGACTTATGGAGTCCGGTGAGGCGCTAGAGTGTCTTTTCCATCACAACCGACGCATATGTCTTTCCAGGCCATTGGTGGAGCCCGATCTGTCGAAATCCACGTCGCTCGTAATAGTTGAGCAACTTTGAAGCCACGGACGCAGTGTCTAAGCAGAGGCGCATCAAGCCCTGATCTCTGGCAGATTCTATGACCGCCTCTAAAAGAACATCGCCAACGCCTAAGTGACGATAATCTGGGTCGACGCCAAACTGACCAAGGACGCCTGTACCTGGAACAAGGTAATCAGGAGGATCGGTCTCATCGAATTCAATGACCAGGTTAGCGGTTCCGACAAGTGAGTCGTCGATGTAGGCTAGGTGGCACAAAGCGCGACTGACACGTGAGAGCGTTTGCGCCTCGTCTTGATAGCTCGCCGTGTAGTTCCATCCTTGGTCTGCCAGCTCGGAATAAGCCCGATGGAGCAACGCCGTAAGCTCTTCGACTCCGTCCTTTTCTTGCCAAAGCCTGACAGTCACGGCTTGGTTCATTCCGCTTGCCACTCGGGGATGAAGGATTGCTCCAACCCGACCGCCTGCATGATCCTCGCAACGACGGTGTCGGCTAAATCACTCAGTGATTGGGGGCTGGTGTACCACGCCGGGCATGCCGGTAAGACGGTCGCTCCGGCTTCGCAGACTGCGGTCAGGTTGCGAAGCATGATTAAGTTCCACGGCATTTCCCTCGGCACGAGCACCAAAGGTCGTTTCTCCTTGAGACAAACGTCGGCGCACCGGGTCAACAAGTTGTCGCTGATCCCATTGGCGATCCTCGCTGCCGTTCCCATTGAGCAAGGGACGACGACCATCCCATCGTGCAGAAAGCTGCCGCTTGCTGGCGGGGTAAAGAAATCTTTGTCGTCAAGCAGGTGGACATTCCTGAAGTCTTCGCCAAGCCACTGCAGGGTCGAAAACCGCTTTTTGTCGATCTCGGTTCCGAGTTCCGTCCTAGCCACATCGACGGCGTTCGTCGAAATGACGAGATAGACATGGTCGCAGGCCCGTGCGGCTTCCCTCACGAACTTTTGGGCATAGATGGCTCCGCTCGCCCCAGTCACCCCTACGACCAGCTTGCCTGTCCTCATGTCGAGTAGTCTACCGAGGTCACATGTTCGGCACATCCAAACTTGTGGGCAACACGGCCTGGGGCCGGTGGCTGGAGCCCAGGAAGAGCCTGGTGAGCCTCTTGATTTTTGCCCTCTTGGTCCGGGTTGTTTGGATGCTCGCTGTCGACTCTCAGCCTGTCACGGACTTTGATTGGTATTTCGAAAGAGCAAAGGGGATTGCAGATGGGGTCGGTTACAGCCACGATGGTCAACGGACTGCTTATTGGCCTGTTGGATATCCTGCTGCATTGAGCCTTGTCTTCAAGGTTTTTGGCTCCAGCGTCCTCGCTGGAAAAATCCTGAGCACGATCTTGGTCATGGTCTCCTTGGCTCTTGCATGGGACATCTGTCGGTCGCTCTTCAAGGACAAGCGGGTCGCAGATTGGACCCTTGCTGTTCTCACAGTTCACCCTGCCTTTGTGGCTTACTCAGGACTCTTGGCCTCAGAACCCCTTTACACGGCCCTGACCTTGGCAGGAACCACGTTCCTCCTCCAGAGCGGGACCAAGAGTTTCAAGTTTGTCGCTGTAAGTGGCCTCTTTTTTGGGTTGGCGACTTTGACACGCCCAATTGCAGCTGGGCTGCCTTTGTTAACACTCCTGAGTTTGAAACTGCCCGGGACTAAGGCGGAAAGACCCTGGCGCGACATCGTCCTCCAAACTGTCTTTGCTTACGTTGCGCTGGGCTGTGTGGTCCTGCCGTGGACGGTTCGAAACTATCATGTGTTTGGCAAGCCAGTTTTTGTCAGCACAAACGGCGGGGACAACCTCTGGATCGGGAACAACCCCCAAGCAACAGGCAAGTACATAAACCCTTACACTTTGAGCTTGGAGCTACGGGGCTTGAGCGAGACCGATAGGGACTCGATGGCAACCAAATCGGCCACCGATTATATCAAGTCCCATCCGATGAAGACACTCAGACTCTGGCCAGCAAAAATTGTGAACACGTACTTGGTTGGGAGCGATGCCCCTTATTGGGCGTTTCAGAAGACCAAAGGCCATCTTGAAATCCCAGGCAAGGGCGATGATAAGGCCCTCTTTCTGGCGTTTCGAGCCTACTCGAACGCCGTCCCGTGGATCCTTTCATTCGGATTCTTGTTTGCAGTTTTCGCCGGCCTTCGGAAACGTGAGTTACCACTCATCGGTATAGCGTCAATCGCCTACACCGGCGTGGTGGCTGTTGTCTTTTTTGGAAACCCCAGGTTTGCCTTTGCAGTTGTGCCCTACCTGGTCATGCACTCGATGCAAGGCTTGGTTTGGCTCGTCGACAGGTTTCGAACGGAAGAGCCTTCACTGCTGGGTGGCGAAGCTGGTGAAATAGACTTTGAGCACCGGACCCGTCTGTGAATCCCAGGTTTCGTCCAAAACTTCTGGTTCCTCGTGCTCCTCTTCTTTTTTCTTGTCTTTTTCGTGGCCGTCTTTCTTGTCTTCCTTCCCGTGCGACTTCTCGCCCTCTTTGTGGTGCTTCGGAGCGACGGCATTGATGGCTTTTGCGAGAGCCAACTTAAGGGCGACTTTTCCTTCTGGAGTCGAAATTGTGTTGAGGTCTTGAGCTGATAGCACTGCTACGATGGCGTCTCGGACCGGTGCAGGGGCCTCAGCTTTGCCTCCCCCACCGTGCCCCCCGCCGGCTTCGTCTGCTAAATGCTGCCCTTTTGCGATATGCACGGCGATTTCAGTCTTGAGGAACGTCCTTCCATCCCGCAAATTGACCAAGAATTCGCCAAGAGGCATGACTTCGCCAAGCTCGATTGGTGGCTCCTTCTTTTCTTTGCTACCCCCCATTTTGCTTCCAAAAAAGCCCCCTGCCCCCAACATGACTACAAGGGCCAGGAGCATGGGCATCTTGCCTTTTTTCTTTCCGCCCTCAGCCGGGGCCGCTTCTTTTGCTGCTGCCATAGTTACCGCTCCACTAGGGTTGTTCCGTGTTTGCCCTGTCATCTCACACAGGTTTGGAAGAATTTCGGGCCATAGCTACCTGTGCCATCCGACCCAACTGGGGTTCAAATTGGCCCTGTCCTTGCATCACACTCGTCAAATGCCAACCACAAGTCAGAGTTTTTGGACAGATATCATTGATCGGGGCGTCCCGGCACTTGTCCGTGACCTCAACGACGGAGAGGCTATCAAGCTCACCGAGCAATATGGGACCCACAACTACAAACCCTTGCCTGTCAACCTCGTCCGCGGGGATGGGGCCGAGGCATGGGACGGCGCAGGAAAGCACTACATTGACTGCGTTGGAGCCTATTCCGCGGTCGCACACGGACATCTCAATGAGCGGGTCGTGAAGGCCATGACCGAACAGCTGGACAGGCTTGCCCTCGCCAGCAGGGCCGTCTACACTAGCGAACTCGGACTCTTCCTCAAAGGGCTTGCCGACTACTGTGGCACCGACATGGTGTGCCCGATGAACACCGGGGCCGAGGCCATTGAGACAGCCATCAAAATAGCCCGAAAGTGGTCCTACACCATCAAAGGAGTGCCCGAAGACAGGGCCGAAATCATTGTTTGCCAAGACAATTTCCATGGCAGGACAACGACAATAGTCGGGTTCTCAACTGAGGCGGGATATAAAACTGGCTTTGGACCTTTCACCCCTGGCTTCAAGATCATTCCATTTGGCGACATAGATGCACTTAGAAACGCGATCACGCCCAACACAGCCGCGTTCCTCTGTGAGCCAATTCAAGCAGAAGGCGGCATCAACATTCCGCCAGACGGATACTTGGCAGGAGTTCGAAACCTGTGCACCGAGAGTAACGCGCTCCTTGTCTGGGATGAAGTTCAAACAGGGTTCTGCCGGACGGGAACCCGGTTTGCCTGGCAGTATGAAGACGCCGCACCGGACATCGTCGCAGTCGGCAAACCATTAGGTGGGGGGGTCATGCCAGTCGCAGCCGCGGTCGGCCGAAGAGAAGTCATGAGCGTCTTCAAACCTGGAGACCACGGTTCGACTTTTGGAGGCAACCCTTTAGGATGCGTCGTCGCACTGACTGCCCTAGCAGAAATGGAGGTTGAAGACTACTGTGGACTAGCCCTACGAAAGGGAGCACGCCTGCTGGACGGGCTTCGTGCCCTCAACTCGCCC
>JAEURO010000032.1 GCA_016788345.1 Chthonomonadaceae bacterium | reverse complement strand
TAGAGCCCCCTGTCCGGGCAAACCACCAGGCATGACCTCGGTCGGTTCGGACTTAAATGACTTGTTTCTCGATGAGCCTTCCATGAACATCCAGGGCAGTTTGAGTTTGTCGTCCGTCGGGCCAGTCTGCAGCCTCGTGCCGGCACCGAACACAAGACGCCGGACAATGTTTTGGGGCCCAGGCGTCAACCGGCTGAACTGGACTGCGTTGCCAGCCCGCAATGTGGCCCGCTCAGACGCACTAAGAGAACCATAGAGCCTCAAAACCGGCCATTTGTTCTTTCCCATTGCCATCGGGAGCATAGAACCAGGACTGAGGACCATGAGGCTGGTTTCAACCGGTGGCGTTTCGTCCAATGGCGGGTTTTTGACTGCATAGGCAGCCAAGGCATCGAGGCTGAGAGACATGGAATCCTTGGTCGAGCCGAGCAGTTTGGACAGGTCCTTTCTGTCGAACCTGGACCGACTCTCGCGGACAATGTCCTTTGGTTTGATCGTCATCCAACCGTCTTTAGATTCAAAGGTCAACCTTGAGTCAGCCGCTATCGAGTCACGTAGTTCGGCCAGGTCAATCGACTTCGAATGGAACGTCATCATGCTGCCGCTTTCCGAGTCGCTCATATAGGCAACCAGGTTGCTCTCCAAAGCGTCTGCAAGGGCGATCGTTCCTTCGGATTCAGCGAAGGAGTGTGGGTCGTAAACGTCGGGCTGCAATAATCGACTGACAAGTTCAGGGGACGGATTCTTTTGTGGGCCAGACGTCGGGTCAATGTCGTCGAACGCTGCCAGTTCACTTGACAATGGCGACAATTCGAAAGCCTTCTTCAATCGTGGGTCGACTTGAGGCTTGTCCTTGTCTTGGTCATTCACGGATTTGTCTTCGCCAACCAAACTTGCCTCGTCGCGGCTCACCTCAATCCCACGACCGACGGACGTCTCTTCGTTGGCGACCACGTCGCCATTTGTGTCCAGGATCAGGGCTTTCAAGCTGACTGTATCGCCAGAATAAAACCCGTCAACGTCGACCTCGGCAACGAGCAAGATTTTTGAGGGCTGTCCATTGATTGGCTTTTCAAACCCAGGTAGGCCAAGCGCTTCAATTTTGGCTAAAGCTGCTTTGGCCTTTTCGTCCATTGATCCTCTATCTAGCTCCGACTTAGAGACCTGGGTGTTGTGGTCTTTCACATAGGCTGCCACGGCTTGCTCGAGCCCAGGGGCACGCAGTTGCAACTGGGACCTGGTTGGAGACGTGGCATAGACGACCCGGTCGCCAGGTTTGAGGCTGGCCAAGTCGGCAGCAGTGAGATTCGACGCAACAGTCGCCAGGAGTTTCTGTCCTGCACTATAGGAAAGCTCTTCCTCGCCTTGGTCCTTTGGCTTAGGCCGGGGATTGAGCGACTTTGCCAAGCGCTTGAGGTCCTTTTCGAAGTTGGCCGTTCGCAGGATGAGTGAGGCTCTTGACGCTGCCGACCGCTTGGCCCCATCCGCCGACAGGGTTTCGCCACCGTCTGATTGCTTTGCCCAACTTCCGACCACGACATCGGCGATCTTTGCTTTCACGACCGAAAGCGGCTGACTCTTGACCGCCACCACGATGATCTCTTTGGCCATGTCTGGTGTGCACGTGAGCTTGGCGCCGGAGGCCGAAGACAGCTCGCTCAAAACTTTTGATACTGGCGCTGCAACGGTGCGATATGTAATTTCTGGATCCTGTTGAAGGCGAGGTGCCAAGCAGGCAGCGACTAAGGCAATGACCACGATTCAAGTTACGATACTTGAATGGGGTGGCGTTTCACAAGCACTAGTCTCTAGATATTGCAGGAAGCAGGCCGACCCCTTCTGTCACGAGCGGGACTCTTTTCATGAGCTTGGCGAGGTGCGGAACCTCCGAGTCGGGGTCTAAAAAGTTCCAAGCGACCGCCCCGTCTGTCCCTAAGGGTTCGAGGATATGAAAGGCAAGAACGCCGAGCGGCTGCGCCGTCCGCACAATCATCATTCCCTTAGTGACCGTTATGTCTCGTTCTACAAACGACCCTTCAAGGGTCACGAACTTATGTCGCTGGAATTCTTGGCTCGCCCGGGTCACTTTGGATGTGGAGAACATAAAGGCGCTTACCACAGCGTCTTGCTTCAAGCGCTCGACGCGGACGCCATGGTTCACAAGCAGGTTCGACAGTTTGACATTGTTACCAGGCAAGATGTAGGCAAACGGAAAGGCCGAAGTCAACGTTGGCACGAAACGGTCGAATACGGGCATGGTGACGCGTTCCAAGTCTTTAGGGGGGCCCTCTTTTTTTGCCGAAGACTTTTCGATCAAAAGGGTCTCAACACCCCGGAGCCCAGGTTCGAACCTTAGTCCGAGTTGCGGGGCTGTTGCCGGGTCAAGCCCCCAGGCGACCACCGTCGCGTCAGCTTTTCTGCACCGGCCAACAATTTCGGCCGAATTCTTAACTGTCCAATTGATGACAAGGTCTGTAAACTTCTCTGTCACCTCGATCCTTCGTTTGAAAGGCAAATAGGTCAATGCCTCACTGAGAATGCCGAATCGATTGCGCAATCCTGCATAGTTTGTGCTGTACCGGCCCTCCGGTCCAACTTCGTACCAGGCGGTTTTGCCATCCCGGTTTTCCGTATTTCCGTAGTCAAAAGTTTCGATCCCATACCTCTGTCGCATTTGCTTTCGAATAGCTGGCATCATCACATCGCGCGCATAGTGTTCGATCTCGTCAGGAGTGCCCGGGTTTAGCGGAGGCGCGTACGTCAGCGCATATCCGTGCCGCGTGCCGTCCGTCGTATGAAGATCCATCATCAACTCTGGATCCCACCTTCGATAAACATGCGCAAGTGCCCCCAGGAACTCAGGAGTTTCGGCTTTGATGTAGTCCCGGTTGAGGTCTAATCCTTGTCCATTGGCACGCTGACCGACCATTTCTGGGCCGCCTTGTCCGGGTCTGTTCCGGCTTTGCGGCCCGAACTTCTCATTCCCGTCAGCGTTGTAGATCGGTGCGACGAGGAGCACTGCTTTGTCTAAGACTCCTTTCTTTTCTTGACAATATCGCCGAAGAAGATGAAGTGCGGCCTCCTTCCCTTCTACTTCGCCAGCATGTATATTGGCCTGGATGTAAATAACGGCCTTTCCTGCGCGCCTGGCTTCGACGGCACTAGTCACTGGTGGCCGAGAAGCAATAACCAATGGCATTGCCCGGCCCTCAGCCGAAAACCCCATCGTCTCGACCTGTACGCAGGTACTGACGCTTTGCAGTTCCTCGATGAACCCAATGACATCGGCGTATGTCGAGGTTTCCAAAAAGCCGCTGGACTCAGCCTTTGTCTTTGGCCACTCAGCCTGGCTCAGGCTCGACAAAATCGCAACGGACGCTAGGAACATAGCTCATTTTGCACAAAAACTTATGGAGGGAACCACCCGGGTAGCTCCCAAAGTATCAAGCTTCACTATGGTACGACCTCTTCGCTTCGTTGGCCTTCTGGCCCTCTTCACGACTCTCACTAGCTTTGCAGCCGCCCAGTTCTCGATGCCGGTCTCAGAGCCAAAATTCATCCTGGCCACAAACCCAAAAGTGCAGGATCACTTAAAACTCACTGCTGAACAAAAGTCTAAGATTAGGTCTGTATTGGAGGGCATTATGGAGGACGACGGAAACGGTCGGACCATGATCACTCTGAATGGATCGACAAGTCTGGACGATCTTGACAAAGACGTCCTTTCAGCTCTGGACGCGTCCCAACTGAAGAGGTTTGACCAGCTTTATTGTCAGAACGCTGGCTACCTCGCGCTTTCTCGCGAAGAATATGCCAAGCCGCTCAAACTCAGTGAGGAGCAAGTCAAGCAACTAGACGCGGCATGGGAAGCCTATCAGGGTCGCCTCATGGACTTTATGTCGTCAAATGGCCCGGGATCGACCGAAATGCACGCGACGACTGAGCAAATTGCAAAGATTCGCTTGCAGACCAAAGAAGAGGTCGACAAGATTCTGACCCCAGAGCAGATCAAGCTCTGGGACGCTTCCCTTGGCGAAAAGTTTGAGTTCGAAAAAGACAAGGACTCCATCTAAGAGTCTTGACCCACGCCAGGGCCGGACGCCGACATGAAGATGATTTCGGTTCAATTATCTGACCAAAGTTAGAGGCTGGGTCGGTGCGCCATCCAGTATCATCTTGAAATGAGGAACCATATCTGGCTTATCTCAATAGCCATTGCTTTTTGTGCGTGCACGATCCTTGTGGCTCAGAGCCAGGACGTACAGGGCTCCATCGGAAACCTTCTTCTTCAGGATCGGACGCCGGGGACCGCGCAAACTGGGCACGCAAGGATTACTGGTTCATTTCGCTCCGGAAGAGTGGTTGTCGACCAATCTATCGAAACGACTGTCCCAATCGTCGGCAACCATACTGCGACCGGACAAGGTACGGCCCTTGCTGGACTCTTCATCGTAGCCAAAGAATCTGGAACGGCGATCCGAGGCCTCGCGAGTTCAACCACAGGTTCAAACTTTGGAGTCCGAGGGGAGACGAATTCCTCACAGGGTACAGGCGTTTATGGTTCGGCGAATGCGACGAACGCTTTTGGAATCTGGGCGAGAAACTCGGCTTCCATGGGCCCAGCACTGGTGGCAGAAAACACGGCCTCATTGGGGTTTGCCGCAAAATTTTTGGGCCGGACTGAAACTTACGGCGCGGCAATGGTTCAAGGAGCCTTTACATTGAGGACCTCGGGGGGCTCCAATTATTTTCGGAGTATCAGCAACGGGTTTGAGTCGACATTTGACTTCTTTAAGCCGGGAGGCACTGCGAGTGGGCGGATCGATGTCGACGCTGAAGAAAGCGGATTGTCACTGTTTAGCAAAGGCTCGAGCCAAGTCAGACTCCTGGCAGATTTCAATGGAGTCGGACGTGTCACCGCAGATGTCAAGAATTTTGTCCAACCTGACCCTGACGACGAGACTAGGGACATCGTATATGCCAGCATCGAGGGGCCCGAGGCCGCGGCCTATGTCCGAGGAACTGCCTTGCTAGTCAATGGTTCTGCGCATGTCACCCTGCCCAGGCATTTTCAAAACGTCTCGGTCAGCGAAGGAATGACTGTCCAATTGACTCCAAAGAGCGCGGAATCCGAAGGTCTTGCGGTGGTAGCTCAATCATTAAAGTCATTTGAAGTCAGAGAGCTTAGGAAAGGCAAGGGCACCTATGAGTTCGCTTGGGAGGTCAAAACGGTCCGACGCGGATTTACGGACTACCAGGTGAGTCGACCGTGGGACGAGTCCCTTCCAAGCTCGACGGACAGAAATCAAGCTATGTCAGCGCGACGTACAAATGCCAACCACGTTTACGGCATCAATTATTCTCGCGCCAGACCCTAAATGACGAGCGAGCTAACTTATTCGAGGAGTCTGGTTCATGGGCCCGGTCACGAGATCTCGGTAAAGCAGGGCCTGCGTCATGAAAAAGACGGGGAACGACACGACCAGGCCGATCGCACAGGCAAATATTCCTGCGTTAGCAGCTATGTACGAAATTATCGCCAGCAACATCGCGATCCACATATGCGGTCGAAGGACATCAAAACTGCGCCTCATGGCATCGAAGGGCCCCAAATTTTCTTCGGCCATCACGGGCATGGCAAGCATCATGAGGCCCATTACGAGCGGCGAACCAATGACGCACGCACAAAGCCCCAAGACGCATAGCACGAGCAGCAAAAAGAGCAAACCAAACGACCGGAAAAATGTAGGAAACCCGCACCACACGTCGCTCAGCAGGACTGGCTCACCGCGAACCGATTTGAGAGTCATTTTTGTAATGGCATAGGCAAAGGGAGCCATTATTGCAAAGTTAGCGGCGGTCATCAACAACTGAACGGCATAGAGTTGAACCACCTGCTCCATTGACACAGAACTCTGCTTTGCCAATTCAAATGATAACATTCCCATTTGAAACTCCATCCAAATAGTGACCCCCGTTGAAACCATGTAGGGAGCAAAATAGCCTATAAAGGAAGCTGTCATGAACGGTAATGGGTGCCTGAACAAGATTTGAAACGCTTCGCCTAAAATGGCAAAGTCGATCGATCCTTTTTTGTCGCGCGGATATTCAGCGTATTGGGGCGGCTCCATGTCGGCTTTAAAGACTAGACGTTATCAAAGTCGAGGACGACGCGCTGACCACTTTCCTTGGCAGATTTGAACTAGCGTTCTTGGTATGAGGAACCTTCCAGATTAATGGCACGTGCTTTCATATGGTAAATGTACAGGCCTTACTCGGGTCAAAAAGAGTCATACTAGTGCGAATGCGGCGCGCCTTCACCCTGATTGAACTCCTTGTTGTGATTGCAATCATCGCCATTTTGGCTGCGATTTTGTTCCCAGTGTTCGCCCAAGCGAAAGAAGCCGCAAAAAGGACGAACTGCCTGAACAACCTAAAGCAGATTGGGACAGGAATGATGTTGTACATGGGCGACAGCGACGGTGTCTATCCCTGTTGGGCGACGACCAGTCCCCCTGTCAACGGAGGAACAAGCAACGAGATCCCTCCAGACCTACAACTCATGCCCTACATGAAGAATGACCAAGTCTGGAAGTGTCCGAGTGACAACCTGTCTAGGACTGACAAAAACAGCTACCGTTTCTGGGACGGCAATTACAAGGTCAAAGGACTGCTCCGCTCATACGCCTACGTCGGCACCATCAATACCGTACAGGGCCGGGGGCTCGACCCGAACACGGGTGTCTTCTACTATGACAGTTCGCTACGAGACGTGGTCGGGCGACAGGAAGGCGCGATCGACCTCCCAGCCGACACGGTCGCATGGATCGAGCAATGGCCCGACGGGTTAAGAGACCAATGGATGGGTGTTGTCGACGGCTCAGGGTTCATCAATTGCGACACTTGGAAACTTGCTGGACGAAACGTCCCTTCGCAGGGCCTGACTGACAACGCGCCTCCTGGGTGCACCAATCTGTACAGGCGCAGGCCGACTCCCGGGCACTTTGGGAAGGGGCATTACGTTTTCGGGGACGGCCATATCGGAGCCAAGCCATGGGGCGTCGTCCGTCGCGATGATTTTTGGATATTCAAGGCGACTAAGCCGATCGAAACATTTAATCCCTGATCCTTAGGTTTCATTCCCTCGGTATTGGACGGCTTCGGCCAGGTGGCCGCGTTGGATGTTTTCGCTTTCTGCTAGATCGGCGATTGTACGACCTACGCGGAGCAACCGGTCGTAGACCCGGGCCGACAAATTCAGCTTGCTGGCAGCAGCCTTCATAAACTGCATGCTCTCATCGTCGAGTTTGATCAAGTCTTGCATGTCTCTCGCAGACATCTTGGCGTTGACCTTGGCTCGCCCGAACCTGGCCTCTTGTGTTTTTCGCGCCGCCACTACCCGCTGTCGGATCGCCGCAGAAGATTCGCCTTGAGGTCGGCTTGTCAACTCATCCGGTTTGAGACGGGGGACAGTGACATGGAGGTCGATCCTGTCGAGGAGCGGCCCACTGATCCGGCCCATATACCGGTCGCACAAGGCAGCTCCGACGCACTTGGCTTCTGGGTATCCTTTGAACCCGCACGGGCACGGGTTCATCGCTCCTATCAACACACATTCAGCAGGAAACTCCATCGATGCTGCGACCCGTGCCACGGTAACAAGACCATCTTCCAAAGGCTGTCTGAGTGATTCGAGGACTCCTCGGTCAAACTCTGGCATTTCGTCCATGAAAAGGACGCCCAGGTGAGCGAGACTTATCTCGCCGGGCTTGGGGTTCTTTCCGCCACCCACTACAGCGGCATAAGACGATGTGTGGTGCGGGGATCGAAATGGCCGCTCCCAAACTAGCCCTTCACGACCAACTTTCTTGCCGCTGGCGCTATAAATCCTTGTCACTTCGATGGCTTCTTCCACGGTCAGAGGAGGCATGATGGTTGGAAGCCGCCTGGCCAGCATCGTTTTGCCCGAGCCGGGCGGCCCCAACATAAGCACATTGTGGCCACCTGCCGCCGCAATCTCGAGCGCTCTAGCTGCATGCGTCTGTCCCTTCACATCAGCAAAATCGACCTCATATCTGGCTTCTTGGCGATCTACGGAGGAATGCTCAAAAGGGGCCACCATGGCACCATTGAAGAGCTCGACGGCTTCGAGAAGGTTCCGAACTCCATAGACTTGGATTTCAGGAGAAACGGCCGCTTCCGCAGCGTTTTCCCTCGGCACTATCAGCCTCTCCATGCCGGCTTCCATGGCCATTAGGGCGACATTGACCGCTCCGTCAATCGGACGCACCAAGCCGTCTAACCCAAGCTCGCCCACGATGACCGACCTGTCGAAGAGGTCACGCGACACTTGGTTGGAGGCGGACAAGATCGTGAGTGCGATCGGGAGATCCAGGGAGAGGCCCTCTTTCTTAAGATCGGCCGGGGCCAGATTGACGACCGTGCGCGTATAGGGAAAGCTCAGGCCACTGTTGACAATGGCGGCCCTGACTCTGTCTTGGCTCTCCTGAACGGACTTGTCTGGCAAACCCACCATGATCAGCGTGGTCGGGCCTCCTTGGATGTCGACTTCTATGACAACGGGGACAGCATCGATGCCGGTCAACGTGGCCGCATGGGCCTGCGCGATCATATTGGGCTAGATTACTCTAGAGCCGCCGCCACTTGACACTAAGATTCATCATGACCCCTTCGGAATCCCCAGGAACGACGGTGTTATGAAGTACGACGTCCAGCGATTCGACCCAACCGCTCGCCCTGTCTAAAACAATGGTTCCATCAGCAGTGATGGGCTTAAGTGTATCGGATTCCTTAAAGTCCAGGGCCAAGGTGACAGACTTGTCGGACAAGGACTTGCACTCCCACGACCATGTCGCCGATGGAATTCCAGACTCGGCCGATGCCTGCGAGGTCGTTTGCCACTTTGTCCCTAATTGAGTGTCTGTAGGACTAAACTGTACATCAAGCGGCCTTGACTGGCGTTCTTGTAGCGAACCGTAATAGAGTTGCAGCTCTCTGCTCACTACAAATCCAGTTGGCAGCCGGAGTTCTTTCCTCTCCAGAGGCTTTTCTGCAGGAGGCTCTTCTATCGTTTGCCCACCAAAAATTGTCCTGAGGAGCTCGTGCTTGACAATGACGGGCGTCGGCTTGCTATTAGCGTCTTTTGGCACCCTGTATGTCAGTCGAATGACGTAGGACATGCGGTCGTCGCCCTGCACGGCTCGAAAGTCCCGCGTGACCTCATAGGTTCGGACGAGACCTGGTGAAAGATCCAGTTGCAGCACGGGATGCGCGAAGCAGACGATCATTTTAGGCTTTCGACGGGCACTTCGTCAGCTTTTCTGTAGCCGTTTTCCCGTGCCAAGGACTCCTTTCCTATTTGACTGTCGTACTTGGCAACAAGTTTCGCCACATCTGCGCGTTGCCGCTCGGCGGACTTCATGTCTTCCCTGGCTTTTCTAGCTTCAACCTTTTGGGCTTCAAACTCCCGCCAGGTTCGTCCGGTCATAGCCAACCCCAAAATAGACCCCGTGACCAGGGCTGTCAGCATGATTTTTCTATGTGTCGTCATGGTCCCTCCATAGACCTTGGGACATCTTACCTAACAAGAAGGTCAGTTTGACGGAGTGGCTTCGACAGCTATCCCGATGGTGGCGATGACTTCTGACACAGACCGGCATTCGCTTTCTTCTGCCCTATGGACGACGCAGGCCCCAAAGTGATCGATCTCCCAAGCCTCTATGTAGGCCTCTTCCTCGTCACAGTTGGTTGACAACATGAGAACGAACATGACCTCTTCATATGTGTTCTTGTCATTGTCATAAACTGTGACCATCCAGTCGTTACCTTGCTTCGGTAATGATTGCAGATCCTTCTGGGGTGACTCGATTGTTGAAAAAGTAGAAAACTTAGTCATTCCACTCTGGCCTCACTTCAACTTTGAGCCCAATTGACCGGATCTTGTTAGCCACGCTTTGGCATTCCACAAGCGGGGCAAAGTGCACCGATGACGACCCAAACGTGTGTGCTTCCCATGCCTCTATTGAAGCCTCTGTCACGTCGCAACCCGTGGCCGTTACGAGCGCAACGACAACTTCGTCAAAAGTGTTCGTCTCGTTGTTGAAAATGACGACCATGTGCCGCCCGGCGGTCAAGTCTAGCGGCCCAATTTCAAGTTGCTCTAGTGTCACGGTTTCAGGCAAATGGCTTTGTTCAAGCCCATTGCATTATACAACGCAAATACACCGAATGCCACGCCTCACTTGACATATCGGCGGATCAATCCATCGACTTGATCATAAATCGCCCTTCGGGGACTGGATCGAACCCGAAGCCTTCGTAAAGCCTGTGTGCGTTTCTCGTAGCTAACACAATCTTTCCGACCGCTTGTAGGTCGGGATGTAGAGTAGCTGCGGCGACAAGCAATTTCCCAATTCCTTCTCGCCGCTTTTCCGGATCCACAATGACGTCGCAAAGCCAGGCAAACGTAGCCTTGTCGGTCACTACCCGGGCAAATCCAACCATCCGCCTATCCTCAAGCGCAACAAAATTAATTGACCCTTCAATGGCTCTTTTTTGTCGACCTAGATTCCGGTCTTGTGCCCAGTAGCTTTGCGATAGCCACGTGTGCAACAGTTCAAGGTCGATGTCGCTGACGTTGCACGACACTACTATCCCTGGCAATTGGCCTCCAAATGAACCTGGTTAGGCGCCGACTTCTTCGGGGTTCTTGACGGTCAGCCTTTTAGCTCTCTGTTCGCTGATCCATTCTTCAGTCTTTCCCTTAAGATCCTTAATCTTGTCGCCAAGTTCCTCCCGCATTTCGCTGCCAGGTTTCGGAGCAAATAGCAGTCCAGCCATTGCGCCTACCAGCGCACCGAGTCCAAATCCAGCCAACAAGTACACCATTGCGTTTTTATCGTCGTTTCCGTTATTCATGTTGTATTCCTATCTTTCCTTATCTTCGGCAAACTCAATTGAGTTGCCTTCTTGCCCCAGTATGACCGAAAAAGCCTAAGGGCGACCACGGCGACGGCTGAGAGGGCACCCCTTTTCTTGTATTGGCCAATGGCTTCAAAAAGTCCGGCAAGTGGGTCGCTGGGCCTTCTTTCTAAAACGATTCTGAGAGCATCCAGGTTCTTTTGCTGTAGGTCCACCTGAGTTTGAATTTGAGTAAGTTTGGACTCCAACCCGGACACCATCGATTTCAGCCCCCGGACTACGTTGAGCATGGCGAAGAACACAACCACCAAGGCGGCTCCTAGAACCACGATCACACAAAGGAGGACTGTTTCCATCAACTGGCTCGAAGATTACCTAGCTGCTAGCAAACCCAGGTGCCAAGTTTTCTCCAAAAATGGCGTCGGCGACAAGCACGGTAACTTCTCTTTCGTCGACTAGTGCAACGAGTTCGCCTTGCGGGCCAATGCGCTTGGCTAGGGCCCTATCACCGTTCGGCAGGACGTACGTCTTGCCTGGCGTTTGGTCACGAGCCATCCACCTGGCCACAATGTCAGGCCAAGAGACGGGGATTGGCCCTTCAAAGAGGTTCGCCACTAGTAGCCGGGCCTCGGTCAACGGGTCGTATCTTAGACGTTTGGCAAGAAAAGCACTCGTGGCCCTGCCTTCTAGTTCAGGGGAAAACTTCATGTTGTTCAAATTCAGGCCAATTCCAACGACGGCCAGAGTTTCTCCACACGGGTTCTGGATTGTTTCGGTCAGTACTCCGCCAACTTTTTTTCCTTCGTGCACCAGGTCGTTGGGCCATTGTAATCCCATCCCAATCTGCTCCGCGGCGACCATTGCTGCAAACATTCCGAGGATCCAGGGGTGAGGATGATCGGCACACTGTGTGAAAGATACGCTCAAAGTCAAACTTTCCCCGCGCCGGCTGTGCCACTGTCGGTCGAACCGGCCCCGGCCGGACGTTTGGTCGTGGGCAAAAACAACATCGAGCATGTCACCTGCCTTGACAGCCTGCGTCAGGAATTTCTGCGTGGAATCCACTTCGTCCAGCTCGACCCATCTGGCTTGGCAGCTCATTGGAGTTCCAAGTGGAAGGGCAATGCAGGGGCAGAGTGGGTCAGCGCCCCAACCGAGACGACATCGACGCCAGTCGCAGCGATATCGCGGACGCTGTCCAGTGTGACTCCACCACTTGCTTCCAGAACCGTTCGACCTCCAAACTCGTTGACGATTGCCGACATCCTGCTTAACTCCATATTGTCTAGCATGACCACGTCGACACCAGCATCCACCGCTTCTCGAACCTGCTCCAAGTTCTCACATTCCACCTCGATCTTTGTCATATGCCCGAGCTGCCCGCGGACCTTCGCGACAGCTTTATTGATTGACCCCGCCGCCCGGATGTGGTTGTCTTTCACCATCACCCCATCGAACAGGCCGAGCCGGTGGTTTCGGCCCCCTCCACATCGGACTGCGTACTTTTCTAGCCCCCTCAGTCCTGGCGTGGTTTTTCTGGTGTCCACGATCATCGCCCCAAACCCTGCAATTTGGTCGACGAACTTCTTTGTCAGGCTGGCGACGCCGCTCAAGTGCATCAAGAAGTTGAGGGCGGCCCTCTCTCGCTGCAGGACTTGGTGGGCCAGTCCTTGACCCTGGAGAACCCGGGTCTTCGGTGCGACATCGGATCCATCGCACACCAGTACGTCCGCATTTTGCAGGGTGTAAGCTGCTATTTCGACACCACACAGCACGCCTGCTCCTTGGGCTTCGATATACCAATCTACGGTCGAATCTGGTGGAAGAGAGCCTGCTGACAAATCTCCTGGCCCGATGTCTTCTAGAAGCGCTTCTTCAACCTTGGCGATCCAACCTTCTGGCGCAGGTTGGTGCCAGCCGTTCACTCGGCGACGACCTCGACACCTGACCGGGCTGCTATTTCTTCAATCAAAACTGTGTAGGGGACTTCCATGCCGTTCCTCGTCCATCCTACCGGGACCCGCATCCGGCCAGACACCAAATGGGCGATCGGTTTGATCGTCAGTGTCCCGGATCTGTGGACGATTTCGGCCCGGTCGTGTGGCTTGCTTCTGACCTCTGTCACCTCGGAATAGGAGATCCTCTTTCTGCCGGTCAGGCCAGTGACTTCAAAATAGGTGTCCGAAAGGTCGAAGCTCGTGTCTTCAGCTTTCTTTTGGGCTAGGCCGGTCATCGTCCCGATTCCGAGGTCAGTCGCCACCCCTGCGACGACTTTTATGCCGTGCAAGATTCCATGCCCCGAAACTGAACTGCCTTTGCCCTTGGCGCGCTGGAGGGCTTCTTTCGAACCAATTTCGAACCAATGCAAGACCTCTGCAGGCCTGTACGTGACGATTCCCATAGGTCAGTGACAGGATACGCCTTTTCGGCCGGCTCGGTTTCAGTCGTTGGTGGGGCCACTTCATAACCGAGCAAATGGGCCAAAGGTCAGGAAATAATTCAATATTTATAGAAATGTTGTATTATGCTGTTAAATGGCTCAAAAACAGACTGTTCAAATGCTCAAAGCACTTGGCGACCCGACTCGACTCCAAATTTTTGAGTTCCTTGTCAGGTGCCAGTGTGCGGTAGCTGTTGACGATTCTGGAGGCGTGTCGGTGGCCGAGGGACCATCGGCGGGCCAAGTGTGCTGCCATGTCACCGGTGTATCGCAGATAACGTCTTCAGTCAGCTTCCACCTTAAAGAGCTGCGGAACGCGGGATTGATAGCTATGGACAAACGCGGCAAGAATATGGTCTGTGCTCCTCGCAAAGACTCTCTACGAACCCTCGCTGATTACTTTGCCTCGCTTGAGCAATCCACTTGCTGTAAGGAAAAATAACTATGGAAACAGAAAATCCAAGAGATAGAAACGACGTGCGCGAGCTTGTGAAAGAGAAATATGGAGAAGCCGCCCTTCGCGTCCTTTCGGGACACGGGGGCGGCTGTTGCGGCCAAACCGCAGCTGGCGGCGAGTGCTGCGGCGATTCACAGCCAACGGGAGACTGCTGTGCAAACACCACCGACCAAATCACGGCAGACCTTTACTCAGCGACCGAAGCGTCCGAGGTACCTGAAGACGCGATTCTTGCGTCGCTCGGATGCGGAAACCCGACTGCGCTTACCCAGTTGCTGCCAGGAGAAGTCGTGCTCGATTTAGGAAGCGGCGGGGGCATCGACGTCCTATTATCGGCCATGAGGGTAGGACCGACCGGATTCGCCTATGGGCTGGATATGACGGACGAAATGCTCTTGTTGGCAGAGAAAAACAAGGCAGAAGCCAAAGTGGACAATGTTAAGTTCCTAAAAGGGTACATCGAAGACATCCCGTTGCCTGACGAAAGTGTCGACGTCGTCATTAGCAATTGTGTCATTAATTTGAGTTCGGACAAGAAACAAGTTCTCCGCGAGTCATTCCGCGTCCTTAAACCTGGGGGCCGGTTCGCTGTCTCAGATGTCGTTGTCGAGAGTGGAATTCCGGATAGCGCTAGACAGGACATGGAACTGTACGTCGGATGTATCGCAGGAGCTTTGGAACGGTCTGAGTACGAGCGTATGCTGTCAGATGCAGGTTTCGTAGACCTGGACATCACACCGACTCGCCGGTACGAATTCTCGACGCTGGCCGGCAGTTGGACCAACATGAGCCCCGAAGACAGGAAAAGGTTGGACGGTAAAGTCATGGGAGCTTTTATCAGAGGCACAAAGCCGATGGCCTAAGCGAAGGCAAGCTTTGGAGGCTATGTCTGGTCTCCGTTCGTTCCGGAACTGAGGCTCACTTGTGCCGTAATGTAAGCAAGCGGACAAGCTCTGGTTTCACGGCTCTAGCCCAAATCTCGTAGCCGTCTGGATCCAGGTGGAGAAGGTCGGGCATCAAGGTCGTACGCAGTTCACCAGTGGAACGAAGATAAGCGTGGCCAATGTCCATGAAATGGACATGCTTGCCGTCTGCGACTCCCTTGAAAAGCGATGTCGCCTTCTCCACTGCCAATCGCATAGGATCGGTCGCCTCCAATCCTCGCGGAAAGATGCCAAGCAACAAGATTTGTGCCGAAGGGAGACGGCCTCGCAAGGTCTTGACGATTTCAGCGACCCCTTGGGCAGTCTGCTCTGGGTTCGACGAGCCGTGACCAATGTTGTTTGTGCCGATCATGATCATGATCACTTTAGGGTCTGCTCCTACGATCTCGCCATGGGAAAGCCTCCATAAGACGTGCTCGGTACGGTCACCAGAAAACCCAAAATTAGCCGACTTAAGTGGAGCGAACTCCTTGTCCCACGTCGCACGACCACTGTCTTCCCAACCTTGAGTGATCGAATCTCCAAGAAAGGCCACATCAAATCCTCTCTTCTTCGTTGCTTCGACACACTTTTCATGTCGTAGCCTCCACCAGTCTTCACTCAGCCTTTCTGCCGGAATGGTTGAAACCGATTTGGGGTCTTGCCCTCCAAGAGTGGCAGTAATGGCGAGCGTGAGAACAAGTGTGGCAAATAACACTCCCTTATTGTGCCTGGAATCTTGTCAACTTGGATGAAGGTAATCTCCTCACTTGCCTGTCTCTAAGAAATTTTGGGAAGGGTTACGTGCGCAACTTGAGTCGGCCCGCCCGGTCACCCACCGTAAAATGTTTGGCGGGATCGGACTTTATTGCGGCGGCCCGGTCTTTGGAATCGTCGATAACGACCACCTGTTTTTCAAGGTCGATTCAGAGTCCGTCGCTCCTTACGACGAAGCTGGCAGCGACATGTGGATGTACGATCCGGCTGTTGGCCCGATCCCCAAGTATCGTGAAGTTCCTAGGTTCGTGCTTGCCGACCCAGACACGCTTGGAAAGTGGATCGACGCGGCGGCGGCTGCCGCAATACGGCTAGATTCTGAGAAGAAGCCCAAAAGGAAAGTGCCTCGGGCCCAGTAAACTCGGCCAGATGCCCAGCGCACTGACCTACTTTCCGCCCATGGGGGTCTACGAGACCTTGTTCAAATTTCTCGACGCCACTGGGCAATACATGGGCACGGATGGGACACATCCATGGGCGCAAGGCTTTCCTTTGACATCACAGCTCCCGGGGGGGCCCGAGATGCCAACGTCAATCTCGTTCAGTCATTCAGACCTGAAATATCCTCAAGCGACAGGCGGAATCGAACTCCTGACCGCGTTGCGGGACTATTACAATCACTTTTATGGGGCGGATGTTTCAACTGACAACATTGCCGTTTTCGCAGGAGGAAGGCCCGGAATCTACGCGACCTTAGCGTTTCTGAAGCCGGAATACCATGTATTAATTGAGGAAACCGAATACACACCATACTGGGACGCCCTTAAGATCCTCAAACGGCAGCACAAAATCGTGCCCAGCAACCCAGACAATGGATTTCGGCCGAGCCTTGCGGATTACCAGGCCGCAGCCCAACAAGACAAATCGTTTGTAGTCAAGAGTAACCCGTGTAACCCTACAGGTGTAACCTGGCAGGGGGACACGCTTCACCAAATGGTTGACTGGTGCTCCGAAGAAGGGCGTGGGGGCCTGATTGACGAAGCCTACGAGTTTTTTCAAACCGGCGAGCCAGATAGCGCGATGCGCCACGTCAAAGACATCGATCAAACCAACTTGTTTGTTGTCAGCGCAGCAACCAAAGGACTTCAAGCTCCAGGTCTCCGTGTCGGATGGGTCGTCGCATCAAAGGCGAACATAGAACTATTCCGAAACTTTTCGAGCATAGCGATGGGCGGGGTCGCACGCCCGTCACAGATCTGTACGTCACTGCTATTGGAGCTTGACCGCGCTCAACACGCGAGAAAGTCTGTTGGAGAATTCTACGGAAGCCAACGGGCACGATATCGACAAGCCCTTGAAGACTTGGGATTTGACCTGTTCACTGGCGACGGAGGCTTCTATCATTGGGGGCGGTTGCCAGGGGGCTTGACAGCCGACGACTTTAACGAGAGACTTTTTGCGCACCATGCGGCGATACTGCCCGGAACTCTCTGCGACATGTTTCGTCGGGGTGCAGATTCTCCGCTTGCGAAGTTTGTCAGATTCTCATTCGGCCCACTGACTGCAGACACGTTCGATGACGACATAAAGATCCTAAGACAGGCCCTGAGCTAGTGCAAGATCGACACCGTGACGGACTTTGTGCCTTTAGAATCAAACGGACCGCTAACGACGACCTGCCTTGTCTGAGACTTCGGATCCAAGGGGCCAATCGACACGACTTGGCACTCTGCTCCACTTCTGGTGCGAGCAATCATAGCGACGGCAAGTTTCTTGGCTGTGGGTTCGGGCACGTTGGCCACCAGCTCCCATTTTGCGCCATTTTTAACGATATGTACGCCTGGCTTGCCACTTGGGGATTCCATGATGAAGCCATCGACCGGAGATCTTAGTGCGACCGTCCTTGCAATCCTCCCTGTCACGGGTGGTCTCCCATTGAGGTAGGTTGGAGAACCAGAGTAGTTGAGCCCACTTTGTTCAAAACGGTCTACTTCTGACTGGGCTCTGGCCACTCGGCTGTCATGCTCGGATTTTGCCGCTGCCAGCTTTGACCTCAGTGATTGGACATCCTTGTGTTCACTTGGTCCCTTTGCCTGTGATTCGACCCGGGCTAGTTCTGCTTCCGCGGCCTCCAAGGCGACTTTGGACGCTGCAGCTTCATTTCGGCTGATCCAACCTTCCTCTAAGGCATGTGCGTTTCTTTCTGCTAACTTGGCAGCCTTGTCTCTGGCAGTGCGAGCCCTAGCCAATTCGCCGATCGATTCGCTCTCATGTTTGGTCATCGACTCTTTGAGCTCGCTTTGAATCGGAAAGAGGGCCCTTTCCCTTTCTAATAGCGCAGTTTCCAAGTCCTTCTTCGCTTTCGCCAATTGCTCCGTGTGGCTTTGTAGCGCTGAACCCAACTGTTGTGAAAGTTGGTCGGCAAACGCCTTTTCGGACAGACCCGATGTCGCAGACGTAGCCCGACCTAGATTCCGTGCGATGGCGACGGCTTGCCCAGCTTTCACTGGCGTTCCCGCACGAGCGGTCGAAGACAGAATTGTCCAACCATGTGGTGGATGTATGGCGACAAGGCTGTCGGCAGTCGGCCTGGCTGAACCCTTGATCGACACGGATTCATAGGTCGGTGGCTGGGGCAATCTGTGCGCCTTTGAAGCTCTGCCGGCCGGCAGATGTCGTGGCGAATGGGGCCTTGGAGTGACAACGAGCAGCGCCGTCGCTGATCCCGCGAGGGCCAACCAAGCCACAATTCGTCCGTCAACC
>JAEURO010000031.1 GCA_016788345.1 Chthonomonadaceae bacterium | reverse complement strand
TTTCGATCTTGTTCTCACCTGAAGCTAACTTGGCCGAATCCAGTGAGAAATTTGTTTCGCCGGTGGACTTGTCTTCATTGACGTTCCGCGTCGCTGTGCTCACACCGTTGATCCGGAGTTCGACCAAAACGGCTTTGGCGCCCGTATAGCGCACAGTCAGTGTCCGATTGTCAGAGGCCTTCGAGATTTCGACTTGTTGATCCAGGCCGTTGGCCAGGCTCAGCGACGAGCACAAAGCCATCGCAACAGAGAGTAAGGAGTTTTTTAGGGTTCGAGTCAACATATCTTCCGCCTGGAAGTTCAATGAACAATCAATCTATTCTTGCAATTTCATGACGGGCTTGTCAATGAGTTCGGTTCAATTCAGGGCCGAGCAAGTAAACTTTTCCTCAACTTGTCAGCATTGACCACTTACGTGTCCCGGGGAGAACCTGCATTTGAGTTCACGAAGAGCGGTCGTGACATCCAGCTTGTCAGCCAAACATGGCGCGGGGGAGACTGGCGGCATGACCTTGTCTTGTGCGGGCCTCTTGAGACCAGTTCTGGGCCGGTGGTCCTCCATGTCACTGGCTGGGAGCCCAACGAGGCCGATCTCTCTTGGGCCGACTCTCTCGCGGAAACGATGAGTTGCCCGGTGGCCAATCTCTTTCAGATCCCAAATCAACCGCTTTGGGATCTGACCGAAGACGCGCTCATAGCGCACACTTTCGACCAATATATCGAGTCCGGAGAAGAGGATTGGCCACTCCTATTCCCAATGGTGAAGTGTGTCGTTGCGGCAATGGATGCCCTTGAAGACCTGTTTGGGTGGGACAGGTTTGTGTTGTTTGGCGCAAGCAAACGAGGATGGACTGCCTGGCTTTCGGCGACCCTGGATGACCCACGTGTGGTCGGCATCGCCCCCATGGTTTTTGACCATCTCAATATGCCAGTGCAGCTCCTAAAACAAAAAAAGGACTGGGGTGAATTGAGCCCAATGATCGTAGATTACACTCGGCGAGACCTGGATGCCAAAGCAGACACGGACCGCGGGCAGAGACTCGTTTCACTCATAGATCCATATGTTTCGATTCATAAGGTGAAGTGCCCTGTGCTCGCCATCAACGGCGCCAATGACCCATATTGGACGGTCGATGCCACAAGCCAATATTGGGATAAGGTCGCTGACCCAAAATGGCTCGTCACATTGCCAAACTACGGACACAGTTTTTGGCCCGCAGAAGATTGGTCGGCGGTGCTTGGAGCCTTCACATTGTTTTGCAGCGGTAGGCCCGCCATAGAGACAGATGATCGACAGCAATGGCATGCCCTCTCAGATTCGAGAGTGTTCTCAGAGGCTGAATGGAGTTTGACCCAGCCAACTGGCCCAGGATTCCATGCTAACTTTGAAAGGCGCAGGTTTTTGGTCGAAGGTCATTCGTTTTGGCTCAATGATCCAGTGACCGTCTCACTTAAGTATTGAGTGTCACCAGGTCAACGGACGCAGGCACGCCTGATATCCAAACTCATCTAGGCACGACAATCCAGGAAGGGCTCTAGGCATCTTCTCGCTCAATGTCCTTCCGTTGCTCCCCCAGACATACGCGGAAAACCCTCCAAAGCTTGGCACCATGCTCCAATAGGAACCAGATTTGGCATAGACTGAGTCGAACAAGTCACTCACTTCCTTGAGCGAGTAAGGGCAATAGACCGGATTGTCTGCTTGGGTGACGACAAAACCATTTTTGCTGAGCCTGTCTCGCAACATCTTGTAAAACTCGGAGGTGAACAGTCTTTCGCTCAATTCGCCTTCTTCATCCTCATAAACATCTGTGCAATCGACGACGATTAGGTCGTAGCTGTCAGTCGATGTCTCGACGAATCCGAATGCGTCAGTGACATGGAGATTAAGCCTTGGGTCTCCAAACGATCCGGCATTGACCATCGGCATGTACAGCTTGCACAGCTCGATGACGTCACCGTCAATCTCGACAAAGTCGATGGATTCGATGCTAGGGTGGCGGCAAATTTCGCGGAGGACTCCTCCATCGCCCCCGCCCACAATCAGGGCCCTTTTGGGTTCTGATATGTTGAGAAGCGGCACATGCACCAAGTACTCGTGGTAGGCCGATTCATCAAACTCCGAAAGTTGGACATGGCCGTCGAGAAACAGCATTTTGCCGTAAACCTCCGTATCCAAGATTTCGATGAGTTGAAACGGAGACTGTCGACTGGCGAGCACTTCTCGCACGGCTACAGACATCGTTAACTTGTCCGAGCGAATTGGGAATGAGACTGTGCGTGGTGCGGTCACGCACAGCCTTGTACCCGATCCACCCTAAGGCGGTTAGACCGATGGCGCAGGATCTAGTGTTGCCAAGTCTTCGTAGACGATGACCTGGCAAATGTAATACATGGGAAGGGTTGCCAGCGCACCAACAATGCAGGCGCAGAATCCAATCAATGCGACAAGTCCTGTGACGATGAAGAATAGCGACGCCATGATCAGGTGCTTGCTCATGAGGCTCCAACTCTGTGATATCGCTTCCATCGGGCCACATTTTTTGTCGGCAAGTATCGGCAGTGCCACAAGAAACAGGCCGCCTGCCAGCAGCCCGGGGATACAACAGAAGTTCATACCAATCTGTATGGCCAACTGGCTCAGAAGGACGACTACTATGGCTGGCCCAGCCTGTTGCCATCCAGACATGAGGTCAGAGATTTCGGCCTTCTCACCCCGAACGGCCTTGAGGGACATTATGGACAACCCCAAGACAAATGGGGCCGACACAACCGAGACGCCAATCCCGATGAACATGGAAATGACTTGCCGCTGAAGCATTAAGGGCAACGCTTCGGCAAATGTGTTTGCAGACCCCTGGGCAATCGCCATTCCGATCGTGAACGGCATGGACAAGAGGTAGAGCACTGCCCCAATAGCCATAATTATCAAAACACCGACTATGAATGGGCCAGGGTTCGCCATGAACACCTGCCAAGCCCTGCCGATCGACGAGAAGTCGATTTCACCTTTTGGCTGGCGAGGATAGTTTGAAAATTGGGGTGGTTCCATGAAGTCGCCTTACTATGAATCGCGCCTTTTGGAAATTGCAACGGTCGTCGCGTTGAAGACAAAAAAGCACCAGGTTTCGACCTGGTGCTTAATGGTGAAAAGGTCAGACTTTTCGGCGTCTTCGTGCTAAGGCAGCCAGTCCAGCTCCCAAGACGAGCAGAGATGCAGGCTCCGGCACAGGGCCAAGTTGCGCCTGGCCGCTGTCAGAAGGATTTGGCTCATAATAGAGGGCGTCCCGCGGGCCAAGGTTCTTGGAGTTGAAGAAGACGACGGCTTGTTGGTAAACACTGGTGTTGTTGGCGATCCACGCATTGTCAAGCTGGAAATCTCCACCCGAGTTGGTTGCAAGGTTTGTCCCATAGACCCTTGCCCAGACTGCAATCTGCAGAGCGGCACCAGTGGCGTCGTCAACTACGCTTTGATAGCTTCGAGCATAGACTGTGCCAGCATCTTTGTAGTTTTGGCTCATTGCCAATGTGTGCCTGACATTCACAAGGTAGGACTGGCCCCCACTGATTTGGTGCTCGATGTCAGCGCACATCAGATTGAGACTCGCCGCAGTCACGAGATCGGTAAAGTGCAGCTCTCCGGCAAAGCTAGACTTGTAGTTACCAAAGAATTTGTAATCGACGGACATGCCGCGACCTGAATTGTCAAACCGGATTTGACCAGCCATCGAAAGGCCGGACACAAGTAGGAAGGGTATTAGGGCTAGCGTTTTTTTCATGGTCCACTCCCGAAGCTATGCTTCAAGCAAAAAAAAGGGAGCGCGGAAATCCGCTCCGTTGGACAGATTATATCTTACTTATCTAGATCACCAGCCGGGTTAAGGAAAAATCAAGTATTTCGGCCAGTACAGTTGGGGCTTTCGACGGTCTACGTGGCCGACGCCTCTTCTTTCTGCAACCCAGCCTTGACAAAGAAGTCGTCTCCCATGACGACCTTGACAACTTTGTTCTGATTGATCTTGTACTTTCGGGGCCTAGGTTCCAAGACATTGCACTCGACTTGTTCTGAGAAGTCGAATGTGGGCCCATCCTTTGTCCAGAAAGCCTTTGTGGTCCTTAACCAGGCCGAGTCGTCCCGGTCCGGGGTGTCCAACTTAAAATGTGCCCCACGTGATTCGTCTCTTAGAATGGCTCCACCCACTATGGCTTTGCTCATTTCGATCATGTTGCTGAGCGAACGTGTAAAGGGCACGGCTTGGTTGGACCAGTGTCCGGCGTCAAGAAGTTTGCACTGCTTAGTGCGCTCGGTCAGCTCGTCTAATTTTCCACGAGCTGCGACCAGCTCTTTCTGGAGCCTCCAAATACCGCAGTAGTTCCACATCGTTTCTTGTAGCTCGGCGAGCAGTTGATAGGGGTTCTCGGATCCATGTGACGACTTCAGACCTTCGTACTCAGAAGTCCTCAATTTAGCTGCGTCTTCGGACAAAGTCTGAGGCCCCTTGGTTTCGGGAACTGACTTGAGCCAAGCCAGCACACCAAGCGCGGCCAGTTCGCCTCCGGTCAAGCAGGTCAAAAGGGCGTTTGCGCCGAGCCGGTTGGCTCCGTGGTACTGATACTCGCACTCACCGGCGGCATAAAGGCCGGGCACAGACGTCATCTGGTTTCGGTGAGATAGGATGTCCAGGCTTTCCTCGCCGTGACCTTTCTCATAGTCCACCCAGAGGCCCCCCATTGTGTAGTGGACCGCTGGGTAGATCCTCATGGGATTGTCTATGGGGTCTTCCCGCATGAACTTCTCGTAAATTTCAAGGACACCTCCTAACTTGTCATTAATGAGTTCACGGCTCCAGCCATTTTTGCGGTGAAGGTGGCCGATGTCGAGGTACACCTGTTGCTTGCCACCGACGCCCTTGCCCATGCGGCAGACGCAGTAAATGATAAAGCTCACAAGATCCCGGCTTAGTAGGTTGCCGTAGGTCGGATCCAGCTCTTCGCAGAAATAATAACGGTCTTGTTCTGGTATGTCCTTGGCCATCCTGGCATCATTCGCATTGCGGGGAACCCACAGCCGCCCGCCCTCGCCTCGGACCGATTCACTAATGAGCCTGCATTTGTCTTCTCCAGGGATCGCGGTCGGGTGGATCTGAACCATTTCTGGGTTTCCATACACTGCGCCTTGCTGGTAGCAAGCGCTCACCGGGTCGCCGGTGTTGATAATGGAGTTAGTCGACCGCCCAAAAATAACACCGTTTCCACCGCTACAGATCACGACAGCGTCGGCGACAAAGCTCTCAATCTTCATCGAGCGCATGTCCTGGGCAACTATCCCGCGGCAAACCCCATCGTCGTCCTTGATGATTCCGATGAAGGTCCAGCCTTCAAACTTTTCGACAACTTTGCTCGATTCGAACCGGCGCACTTGCTCGTCGAGGGCATACAGCAACTGTTGGCCGGTGGTCGCTCCAGCATATGCCGTCCTGTGTTTGAGAGTTCCTCCGAAGCGCCGAAAGCTAAGAAGTCCTTCAGATGTCCGGTTAAATGGGACACCCATTCGGTCCAAGAGATAGATGATCGCTGGCGCTCTTTCTGCCATCCGCATGACGGGAGGCTGGTGGTTCAAGAAATCGCCACCCGTGATCGTGTCTTCAAAATGCAGATAAGGCGAGTCGTTCTCGCCCCTCAAGTTGACCGCTCCATTGATGCCACCCTGAGCGCAAACGCTGTGGCTTCTCTTGACGGGCACAATGCTGAAAAGCTGGACGTTCACGCCCGCCTCAGCCAGTTTCATCGTAGTCATGAGTCCCGCGAGCCCTCCGCCGACGACAATGACTTTTTGCTGGACCATTCCGAAAGTGTACTCGCTGTCCAGGGGTCAGAACTTGACTCCGGCCATGAGGGACAATCCCCCGTAGGCCCGGGCTCCTGGGCCAGTCGACTGGCCGCTTGATGACTTTCTTCCAAGCGGGATGTACTGCTCGAGCGTCCAATCCCATGTGCGGCCCTGCCGGTCTCGATGACTGTAAGAAATGGTCAAGGCGTGCGACCGCCATGAGGACCCATCGATTGAGTTTCTTTCGCCAACGCCGAAGAGCACAGCTCTGATCGCATATTCACTTTCGATGCCAGTTGGGGCCTCGAGCCATCGGTAACCCAGCATTAATCTGCCATTGCGGTTGTGCCGCCGCTCCCACGTCAGCCAATATTCTCGAGAGGTGCTAGTCGTCTCGACCTTCGCGTCCAACCTTCCGTTGACATTAGTTTCGACGCCGATGTCTTGTGACCGGTAGATAATGGTCGAAAATTCTGATCGGAGTGCTCGGAACGACGCGCCAAGACCCCAAGTTGTCGCCCCTTTGGACGATGAAAGGTCTAGAGTCAAGGAGCGGGAAGTCGCTTTGTGGTGTGTCTCACCAACGTCACGGACCCCATCGAGCAAGGCTCTGCCAGCACCTTCTGTTCGCGTGATGGACAGGGTGAGCCAGCATTGAATCGGTCCAATCCTGGCTTGATAGTCAACGGCCAGGCCCATTGTCGGACTGCTGGTCGATAATTCTAAGAACCGTCCAGTATGGGCGTCAGTGAAGGACAAGTGATGGCTCTCGACACCCCATGATGGAGCAATGACTAGAGGCGTTTTCCGAAAGGGTATGAATGTCGGGCTCAGATTGCCCGCCCAAGTTCTCGCTGAGACCAAGGGTTGCCTGACGATCGTAGATTTTCCATCGAGGGCCGGACTTCGGAAGTCAAAATCTCTTTGGAACCCTTCGATTTTGAATCCAGCACCATTTTCGATTGGGCTGATTTCCAGTGCGCCCTTCGACGTGAGAATGCGGAAGTCTGCACGCTGACCGCCTGTCACAACATGTCCTACCAGTCGTGAGCGGCGGGCAAACCCGTCAACCGCGAAGGGGCCAGAAGGGCGCCCGGCCCACCGTACCTGAAGCCAGTTGCCCGTGACCCTCTCTTTGGTCGGGGCCGTCTTGACGTACACGAGGTCCGTGCCTGTTTTGAAATGGCCAGTCCCGGGCGACAGCCTTTCACGTTCTTCAGAGCCCGCCAGTTCGTCTAAGACGGACTGTCCACAGGCCAACTTTGCGCAAACCAGAAAAAGCCACAGAAGCAGTCGGCTCAATAGAACTTTATGACTGTGGGCCTGGGAGCTACAAGCAAGGACACCAAACTTCCAATTTTCCGCCTGTAAAGGAATGTCGACCCTAACTTGACATCGAGTTCCCAAGATTGCGAGGGAACAAGGCTTGCTGGAAGAGTGTTCGGGAAGAGTCCACCGAATGTCTTGTCTGAGAAGTCCGTATAGTAGCGTCTTGCCCGGATGACCAATCTGCCAGCCTCTGTAGCGGATGTGCGCCGGACTTGCGGGCACAGCGTCCGAAGGTCTAGAAGCGGTGAGGTGAACAAGGCCTTAACGTTGACAATGACCTTGACTTCAGCCCCAGTCGACGGGTTGCGAAACCCGATGTTCTTTGCTGTGGTGAGGTAGCTGTTACCACGGACGACGTCAAACCGTGCATGGAGGATCCCTGAGTAGGGGTTTTGACCGTCGGGGCGCAGATTGTTGAAATCCGTTTTTCGAACGAGGAACGTGTCGGACGTCCTGGCTCGAAGGACGTCTAGGCCACTTAAAAGTACAGGAGCGATCTTCAACAGGTCGGAATAAGCCGAACCCATCCTGGCAGCCCCGTCAGAAAACCTTCTGCCAAAGTTTCCTGAAGGGAGGTAGACCGAACGCGAATAAGTCGTGTTCGTTGGAAGTACAGTCGTGCATAAGGCGTTGTAGTTATAGGTCTTAAAGTCGAGGTCGTAAGACGTGGCCACTTTGGAGATCGACCGAAGGCCATACAGGGCGGACAGTAGCGCCAGTGATTCGACACGGCCAATCTTTGATGCCCGTCCAGAACCAGGGGCCGTCGACAGGATGAGTGGCGCAGAGTCTGTCACTGTCAAAGTCGCCAAACGCGAGACCGCGGGATCAAGGTCGGTCACAAACGCGCGCAACGCAGCCTGAGCTTGGGCGGGAGTCGGGTCTGTTGGAAACCCCCGGGAGTTTGTGCCCTGCTGCAGGGCCGATAAGTCTCGCATCATGACGATGTCGTTGATCCCTGGAATCGGCAGGGCGTCCTGCGTGTACACGTCGGACATGTTTGTCAGGGTCGTCCCCATGACGAGCCTTGCAAGCCATGGAGAGTCTGACCCTCGGCTATATCCAAGATGGAAAACGTCGATTAAGCGCTGGATGGCGTAGGCGCTTTGTGCAATGCCATAGGCTGTACTAGCTTTCGCATGGTTTGGATTGGAAGCCAGGGCCCTCGAAAAATATCCAGCAGCCGACTTTAACTTTGCCTTGTCGACAACACCGGTCGACGTAATGACTTGGTTGAGAAGGCTGACGCCGGTCGAGTAATCATCGGCCCGAGCTGCAGCAGCTAGGACAGACATTGAAATAATTGTCCCGATTTTGAACGTCTTCATAGCCGGATGTTACCTTAGAACCTCTACAAGCCAAGCCCGTACATGTACTTAACTTCAGGCTCTACTAGCCTTCGGAAGCCGCTCATTCATCGGTAAACTGCACCTCTATGCTCGAAAAGCTCGCCGAGATTGAACGGAGGTTCGAAGACATCGAAGCGCAGCTCATGGATCCGACGGTCAACTCGAACCCCAAGGAACTGCAACGGCTGGGCAAGTCTCGCAGAGATATTGAACCCTTGGTTGAAGTCATTCGTGATTATCGCAAGACTTCGGCAGAGCTTAAGGGCGCGGAAGAGCTACTCAACGATCCGGAAATGCGAGATCTTGCTCAAGCAGAGCTCGACCCCCTCAAGGCCAAGGTCGTCGAGATCGAAGAGCAGCTCAAGGTCATGCTATTGCCGAAAGATCCTAATGATGACAAGAGTGTCATCATCGAAATCAGGCCCGCTGCTGGGGGAGACGAAGCCGGATTGTTCGCGAACCAATTGTTCCGAATGTACACACGGTACGCAGAGCGGCGACGATGGAAATTCGAAGTCATCGACTATGAGGAAAGTGGCATTGGCGGAATCTCAAGGGTCGTTTTTGAAATAGACGCCACAGGTGCATTTAGCCAATTGAAGCATGAAAGCGGAGTTCATCGGGTTCAACGCGTGCCGGCCACCGAGAGCCAAGGACGGATCCACACATCGACGGTCACCGTGGCCGTGCTGCCTGAGGCCGAAGAGGCAGATGTCGAGGTCAACGAAAAGGACTTGGAGGTCAGCACTTTTCGATCGTCCAGTGCCGGAGGTCAGCACATGCAAAAGAACGAGACCGCGATCCGCATTGTCCACAGACCGAGCGGCATTGTCGTCACGTGTCAAGACGAAAGGAGCCAGCAGCAAAACAAGCTTCGAGCCATGCAGGTTTTGCGTGCAAAAATTTACGAAGCTGAACAAGAGCGGCTGGCCAGAGAGCGTGGCGAGCTGCGGAAAGACCAAATCGGGAGCGGAGACCGTAGCGAAAAGATCCGGACCTACAACTTTCCTCAAAGCCGGGTCACAGACCACCGGATAGGAAGGGACAGCCACAACATCCTAGGCTACATGGACGGGGACATCCAGGACATGATCGACGCTTTGATCCAGGATGACCAAGCCCGCAAGATTGCCGCCGAACTTGAAGCCTGATAAAGTAAGCATCCGCTCACTGTTGGATGATGGCCTGCTGTAAGGCATGGTTGTTGAGCAACCGTCCAAGTTTTCCACGATAAGCTGGGTTTTGACCGTCGATATCGGTGCCCGTCGCGTTAATCAGATCCCTGAGGGCGTCTAACTGGACGTTTGTTGTGTACCTGGGTCTCGATCTCAGAGAGTCGGCAATAGTGGCTGCGACCAAGGGCGAAGCGAAAGACGTGCCCGACCAGACTCCCATAGTGTGGTCCCACCAACAACTCTTGACGCCGGTGGCAGGAGCGGACTGCCTGGCCTTACCGTCCCAGTTGCTGAACGGGGCCTTCAGATTGTTTTGATCAACTCCGGACACGCAAATGACTTGCGAATAACTTGCCGGAGAGTTAGCGCTGTCGCTTCCGTTGTTTCCAATGGCGGCGACGACCAAAACGCCTTGTGGGTCGAGCCAGTTCTCGATGACGTCCTTGAGGGCAGGAATCCCTTCTACAGCACCGAAGCTAATATTGATGACTTCCGCATTGTTCTGGGCCGCAAATGCGATGCCCTTGATCAAGTTCCATGCAGAGGACACTCCGTCAGAATCGGCGACTCTGGCAATGACAAACCTTGCAAACGGTGCGATCTGGGCGACCAAGCCAGACACCATGGATCCATGGCCAAGGGCCCCATCTGGTTCGTTGTCGTGATTAGTGTCAACACCTGTAGGTCGGTCAAAGTAGTCAGTCCGGTCACTGGCGATCCCAACTCCAGCGACCACACGAGACCTGATATATAGGTTAAGTGCTGGCACACCTGTGTCCAGAATGGCGATGCGAACGGGCCTATCAAAGAGGGACAGGTGTCTAAATCGATAATTGATTTGGCTGAGCAACTGTCGGTTTTCCTCGAACAAGGCGCCTGGGTCAAAAACAGCCCCAATCGTCCCCCCTTTTCCTGCACCGACATTTTCTGGGGCCACCATCTCGTGGTCGTCTTCAGCCATGTTGACCAGTCCTCCAGCTCGCATGTCCGCTTCGATGATGTGGGGATCCTGCCCTCCGGTGACAGTGTACAAAGCAAACGGGGCCCCAGGCGAAAAGTCGGTCAAAGTTACAGGATAAGTCAGCGCAAGTTGTTCGGCTGGAACACCAGGCTTGAGCCACACGATAATCCGGCCTTGCGCCAAAAGCAACTGGCTGACAATGACAAGAAGCAACGATGAGATGAGTTTTTTCATAAGGCGTAACCACCAAACAATGCAAACGGTCCCCAAAAATAAGGATGGGGCTGAACGGACTTGACGGCAACCCGGGCTTTCCGAGTTGCAGATGCAAAACTGAGGCCACTAATGAGGCCTTCATAGTAATTATGGACGAAACGATGGGCGGCTGCGTCGTCAAGGGGCCAGGTAGAGGCTAAGACCAAGGCGGCGCCACGTGCTAAAAAGGCCCGGACAATTCCGTCGGGTTCTGCCCGGTTATGAACTGAAACAGTCCCGGTGTCGCATGCCGAAACCACAACGTGCGAAACTCGCAAATTTGCCATTGAGATTTCTGCCGAAGTCACTGCGCCACCCTTAAAGAACAGTGAAGAAAACGTGGGGTTCGTAGTATGAAATTTGGCATGCCCTGCAACATGCAGCACATCCACGTTTGAATCCTCCATAGCCGTTCTTACGCTGACGATGTCGTCGCATATCTTTGCATTTGGAAAAAATCTTAGAAAACTATCGACTTCTTGCTTGACGTGGGGTAAGTCATCTGAGTCCAGGAACCAAACCATTGCTGATGGGTTTTCTGGTAATTTCCCTTGCCCTTGCCCCTGCCAAACTCCTAGCGAAACGATAGCCTCTGAATATCCAGCAAGAGAAGTGAGCAGTTGCCATGGCACGTCCCAAAACACACCTTCCGGGCAAAAAGTCGCCGTCGCCATGTCTTTGCTGACAACCTTGGGGATCAAGTTGGCCGCAAGCTCTTCCGCAATTTTATTCGCGCAAGAGGGGTCGGAATCTGGGTCTGCCATCGCTCCCAGCAACTCGAATCGCAACCACGAGAGCTTGTCCTTGAGCGCGCGTGGTGGCAAGTTGTACTTGACGGCTTGTCCGCTATATATTGAATAGAGATCGGTGGCTCCTTCGATCAAAACAACATCGGGGTCGCCTGATTTTGAGGCAACTTCGGCAACTTGGTTTTGGGCGATGCGAGTCAGCTCGACCCACCGACGTTGAAACCCTGCCAGTTGAGCCGTGCTTCCCAGGCTCCTCCGGGAAGGGCCGCCCCGCTGGGTTTCCGATAAGCTAGAGTTGAGCTCTTCGCGAAGGATCGAGATCTCCTGCCTCGCAGCGTCGGAGAAAAAATTGGTCGCATTTACAATCTCGTCTATCAGGGCCGCGGAACGTGAGTTCCGCACAACAGAGAGTGCTTCTTGGACCCTGGGCTTGGTCGCCTTCGACAGGAGCTCAACGATGTAATCGGACAAAGCGGTAGATTTGTCAGACAGAAAGCTTGCCCGTGAATAAGTCGAACTCACGAGGCTTCTCGACTCCCAAATGGATTTAGCCATTTTTCTGTAGTGCTTCAGCTTTCCTGCAGGTTCGGCGTTCCTAGCCTTTAGGTGATGTACCTTCCAGCCAAGCGATGCGACATGCCATTTTCGAATTGTTCGCTCGGCCACAGTCAGTAGATCCGAAGGGTCTTGGCCAAGATCGATCCTACATTCGGCCATTTGTAAGCAAACTTTCGCCCCGAGGGAGTGCGACGACTCGCCCTCCAGAAGTCCTCTGGCAGTTTCCAGTCTCTTCAGGGCTCTTCGAGGTGAACCGCCAATTCGGTCCAGTTCCGCCAACTGGGCAATTGAGACAGCTTCCCAGACTCTATTGCCGTACTTTCGATAACCGCGTCTAGCGGTCGATAGGTGTTCGCGGGCGGCTTTAGTACGGCTTAACTCCCTGTTTGCCTCGCCAAGTCCAAGCTGAACGTTCGCCCAGTTAAGCGTCCCAATTGCCAGTGAGTCGTTGGCTAGTGCTGACTCATAAGCGTCGGAGGCCTCGTGCCAATTGTTCAACGCCGCGTAAGTGTCTCCGAGAAATTCATCTAGCCTAGCAGCCTCCCATTGATCGGCTGCAACTCTCTTTCGCGCATCAAGAAAGGTGTCAAGGGCGTCATCCAGACGGCCCAACGAGAGGGAAGCGCGTCCGATGTTCTCTTGAGCAGTGACGGAGTGGCTTGTCAGGGAAGAGCTTTCAAAGACTTTGATGGCTTGTTTTGCTAGCTGGATTGCTAGCTTCGGGTGGCCACCATATAGCTCTGCGGTTGACAATCCGAGCAAGGCTGAACCACGCAGGTCTGAATCGCCTTCGTCTTTCAATATCCCGAGGCAAGTGCGAAACCTCTTTCGCGCCGGTACGTACTTGTCGTGCCATAGGAGAGCGTTTCCAGCATTGAGGGCGACCGCAGCCGATTCATATCGGTTTTCGGTCGCCGACAAGCGGCGAGTCAGTTGATTGGCCAGTCTTACAGCTTCGGAAACCTTTCCTGCTCTTGCGAGGCTGTCTATCGCACCGATGAGGAAATGAGGCTTCATTTCTGAGAGGACCACGTTCTGGGACGCCTTCTGGAAGGATTTGACGCTCGCATCCCACTTTCCTTCGATGCGCTCGGAAACAGCTTTCATGCGATAGCCCCAAGCACTGGTCAATGGGTTCGAAGCGAGGGCTTTCCACTGGCGGGCCCAGTCTTTGGCCCTGGCCACATCCTGGCTGAGCAGCAAACGCAAATGGTCGAAGCAAATTCTGCCGTCTTCAAAGTCAAGCGGGCGTCCAATGGCGCGAACGCATTCTCGCAGCGAGCGGTCGGACTCAAGTAATTCTCGCCAATCGGCCGGCACCTAACTCATCTCCTCAAGAGGAGGCACACTAAGTTCCACTTCGTGATTGCTGACCGTCAAATGAGGGCAATTATCGTCAAGGACCTCAAGCATAAACCGCCCTTCTTCGTCGCAGTCTGTTCCCACCGTCCCGCAGATGACGGTCCATCCTGCTTCACCCATTGAGCCCAATACTTTCCAGCCCTCGGTGGTTCTTGAATACATCAAACGAATCTTGTTGGACTCGGCCCCGACAATAACTTGGACGTCTTCGCCAGGCAAGAAACGGGCAGTTCCCGCAACGAGCGAACTCCCCAAGAGTCGAACCACGAGGTGCCGCTTTGATGGTGTTGGCACGATGCTTTGAGCTCGGGCCAAAGTCTCTGCCGATGGGTCTTCGAATTTGACGTTGAGTGCTCGGAACAGCGTGACAAACTCACCAAATGTGTCGCCTCTGATTGAAGACTCGCTGGCACGGCTGGCTTCTTCTTGGGCTGCCTCTATGACTTTCTGTAAGCGGCTTTGTTTAGGTTCGCTCATTGGACTCTCCTTGAATGAGAAGCCTCACTTGACGTGTGATACTTATGATCTTCAAAAAAACCTGATTTTTGTAAAATTGACCTTACTTTTTCGAGGCATCTGGCCCGGGTCGGCCCAATCGACCCGATGGGCATGCCAGTTTCACGTGCCACATCCTCATAGGACTCGCTATCCATTAGATAGAGCATTGTCAATAGTTCCCGGCACTTTGAAGGCAGGGCCAAAATGGCTCCTCGCACAAGGTCTGACTCTACTGCCTTGACAGCGTTAGTTTCGGCAGTCGCTTCTTCGGATGCGATCAGGTCTTCCAAGGCCATGCCCTCATCAACAGTCTGCCCGCTCTTTTGAGTGACCCTCTTGGTTCTCAATGATTCTCGTGTTGCGGTGACGGCCAGCCACTTTCCCAGGGCTTGTGGCTCATCAATCCTGTCCAGATTTCGGTGCAACGACAAGAAGGTGCTTTGAAACACGTCATCCGCGTCGTCTTGGCTCAGACCCATTCGCCTGGGAATCGAGTAGACAAGGTTTTGATATCGCGACACCAGGCCACCCCAAGCCCGACTGTCGCCCTTCCGAGAGAGCCGAATCAGGCGTGCAAGCTCGTCGTTGTCAACCGGTTTCTGAATTTTGTCATCCAATAACGTATTTATCGAAAGTCTATCGCCTCTAGAACCATGGACCCATTGATAGGATCCATACGATAAAGGAAAACCCCATGAAACTTTATACTTCTCTCGCACTCACGATGCTGGTGAGTTGCTTTGCTGTCTCCCAATCCCGAACTGAGGTTATTGCACCGATGAGCGGAATTGGAAAAGGAAAGGTGGCTTTCAAAGTACGGGACGGCGGTGGTGAACTTCAGGCCGAAGGCGAGCGACTTCGACGCAACACGACTTATATCCTTAATGTCGGCGGAGGTCGTTTCGTTCGGACTGTAACCACAGATGGATTCGGTACTTACAGACTTTCTGTCAGGTTTGCCCGTGGCAATGCCCCAGCTATAGTTGCTGGCACTCGGGCAGTTCTGCTCGACGGAGCCCGCAACACGGTTCAGAGAGGCGTGTTCGCCAATAAACGCTGATAGCACAGACTGCGGCGGCATTGGAATTGAAATCCTCATACCGCCGCTGGACTCTTGCCCCTTGCAACGAAAGGATCGGGCGGCAAAGAAGAAGCCATACGCCTAGTCTAAGCCTTCTTGGACATACTGGTCATTGTCGCATGGCGACAGGAATGACAAGTTTGAGGGCGCTCAGGTCTGACGAAAAGCTCGCGACTTTGACATCGACCAGGCCATTGGCCCTTGCAAATTCGCGAACGTGGGTTTCGGTGAGCTCCTTGCGCCCCTTCTCCCAAACAGCCCACACTGCGCCATTGGCAACGATCTCACCCCTCGCTCGGAGCAATTCTGATAGGTTTGCAAGGGTGTTCAGCCGTACAAAGACCATGTCCAATCCGTGCTCCGCAGGTCGGCCTGACCGCTCCGTGAGCTCGCTCTCAAACTCGGAGTCGAACTGCCCCCAAGCGGCATACTTGTGGCCCGCCTTCAAACCTAACTTGTCTAACCGCGACTTTGGGTTTAGGATAGCCTGTGCCCATTTGTCTGCTGCCTCTCCCACGTGAAGCTCTGCCTTCTCGCTACCTTTCACTGCGGTCAGGACTCCATCGGCGGACGAGACCTCGGAGAGGTCTTTCCACATCCATCGGAACCGGAACTCACCTCGAAAATCGAGCTCTCCGTCTCCACAATGCGCTTTGCCTTCGCTAACCTGATTATTGAGCCGAACCCGACAAACCGCTTCGAGGCCCATTACTTTTCCTCCGAAGAGTACGAAGCTTGGAGTTGCGACAGATAGGACTTCATGGTCGTTTCGTGTCCAAAAATGAACCTTGACATGAATCTGAACACCGGGTTCTTTACCACGCCTTCTTCCGTGATTGTGACTTTTGTGCCGCCTTCGTTTGGGGCCAGCTCAAACGTCCAGCTGCCACCAAACGGCAGGTCTTCGCTATCGATTTTGGTAACCATACGGCTCGATGGCACTGACTCAACGAGCACCATGGGAACATCACCCATCGACATAGTCTCGACCCACTTCTTCGGCTCCGAAGAGAGCAACTTGATTGACTTGAGGTCTTTGCGCCATGCGGTTTGTTCCTCAGTGGCCGCAAGTCTAGCCCACACCTGCTCAGGTGTGGCATTGACTTGTCTCGAATGACTGACCCTGTGTTCGGCAGGCAAAGCTGCGCCTACTACAATGACGACGAGGATGAGGCCCACAACGGCCCCGAGAATCAATATGATTATTCCCATGACTTTATTCACTTTCTGTGTCCTTCCATGCCGGCCCACGCGTGGCCATGTACCGTTCTGCAGCATTCGCCAATAAAGTGATCCCTTCGAGCCCGGCCCGCAGTTCAGTGCTGTCTAAGGTTGACAGCATGGCTTGCACTCGGCCAGAGTCTAGAACGGAATGTGAATCGGCAACCTCTTTCCCCCGCCGGGTCAGCAGCAGGACGACTTGTCGGCGGTCGACGGTCGATCGTTCCCGTTTCACGTATCCGAGGGACACCAATTTGTCTACCGCGACACACATAGTCGCGGAAGTCACGCCCATGTGTGAAGCCAAATGATTGAGGCTCAAAGGTTCTTCCTCGTCCAAATGGTCTAGGATGCTAGCTTGCTTTGCAGAAATGGTTTCGCCCGTCTTCGGATCCCGGACGTGCCTGGTGTGGCACGCAAAGAAGATCTTGGGATAGGCGTCCATGAGCACGGTCACAGGGTCCGGCATGTATAATTAGTATAGACGAATGATTTGGTATTACTAACGATATTGTGTAATGTCTAGTAATTTTACGGGCATTAGTCGTCCTGGCGCATTTCAAATCCAGAGCCGCTCTTGGTTTTTGGCTACTTAGCCTGACAGGCGGCCCGATGCGACAGAGGCATAGTGCTACTTGGAAACCTGGCTGGCCAGCGCCCAACAATCACAGCCGGTTCATTTGAGTTGCGGAAGGATGAGGCGACCCATGATGTCCATGGTCTCCGCTGGAGTGGAAGCGGAATTGTAGTCGACTCGAGTGATAGTTACGACGGCGTCTCGCTTGGGCAAGACTGCCACCAGGTTTCCACCGTTACCCAGCATGCACCAAGCCACGTTTTGTCCTTGGGCTCCGCCAAAGTCGATCTTCCACAAAAAATATCCATAGTCCACGCCCGGCATCACTGTGTCGGCCCGGTGGGCAGTCGTCATAGCTTCGATCCATTCGGGCGGAACAATCTGCTTGCCTGCGAAAGAACCCTTGTTCAAAATCAACTGGCCAAGCTTCGCCAGGTCACGTGAGGTCAAACGCAGTCCGCCGCCGGACATGACTTCTCCCGACTTGGAGTATTGAAAGGCCGCTTTTTTGATCCCAAGCGGTCCGAAGAGCTCTGCCCGAATGTATTTGTCCAACTTTTGTCCGACTAACTTCTGGACGACCTGCCCAGCTAAGACTGCGTTGACGGTGGCGTAGCAAAAGGGATATTGGCCATCTCTACTTCGCTCGACGTTTGATTTGGTCGGAAGTTGGAGAATCCAGGGAAGCCAATTGTCCTTCTCATGCATCCGGTCTTCATTACCCGGGCTCTCGGAGTCAGAGTCGTCCGCGGCTAAAGGTGAAGACATGGTCATCAAGTCCTTGAGCGTCGTTCCGTCCCAAGCTGAGTCCTTCTTTTGCGCCCCGAGAACATTGCGCACCACGACAGACTCGATTCTGGATTTACTCTTCTGACCTGCTATCCCGGCTATGAGGCTGGTCACCGTCTTGGTCACTGACCGAGTGTCGTTGAGCAATGAAGCTCGTCCGGTTCCAAAATATTTCTCGTAGACGAGCTTGCCATGGAGGTGGACCAGCACGCTCGTGGTCATTGCAAATTTGCCTTGAGCAATCTCGCCTTCCATCGACGAGAGATCAATTTTTGACCGTTGGAGAAGCAAGAGAGTCAAAATTGCAGTCATTCAGATGTCTTACTTGCGGATGGTCAGCGGAGTTTCGCTACGGCCCCTGAAGCCCGGCGGGTGGCCCCCTTTTGGATGGCTGACTGCAGGCCCCTCCTCGTGACGATGTTCGCGCGTCATGGTCAGGGGCCAATGGGTCGAGCAAGTTCACCCGGATCTCCATCCCCAACCCCTTCCTCATTAGCCCGGCACGAACCATCCGGGCGAACGAGGAAGGGGCTTTCCGGATTCCCCCTCCTCGTCTGATGGTTTGTGCAGATGAGGAGGGGGCCAGGG